>NZ_JBQKDO010000009.1:0-93958 GCF_052121795.1 Collinsella sp. LCP19S3_B7 | reverse complement strand
GAGTACTGCGGGGCCAGCCCGTGGGAGGCCAGGGCGCCGCTGACCGGTGGACGGCACCGAGCCGTGCGCTTGGACTGGGAAGGGGGAGGCCTCGCGGCCTCCCCCTTTTTTCGTTTCTCAGGCAATTTGTCTCACATAGTAGCTGTGTTTTATAACCCTCGTTTGTCGCATCTTCTTTGAACGGGCTACAATATCGTAGTCTGTGTAGCATGGAGGTGAACATGGCTGAAGCTGGTATCGGCGTTGATATCGTCGAGATTTCCCAAATGAAATCAATCCTTGAGAAGACGCCGTCGTTTGCCCGGCGCGTGTTTACCGATGAAGAGCGTGCGTATTGCGATGCGTCGTCTCGCCCTGCCGCTCATTATGCCAGCCGCTTTGCCTCTCGCGAAGCGGTACTTAAGGCACTTGGAACGGGGTTTAGTCAGGGCGTTGGACGTAAGGACGTTTCCGTAACACGCGATAGGCTCGGCAAGCCAAAGGCTCTGCTTTCTGGTCGCGCTCTCGAAATCGCCCAGGATTTGGGTGTTGTCGAGGTTGCTCTTTCTATTACCCTTACGGGTGACTTGGCTGTCGCTAATGCCATTGCGATCACCGAGGATGCTCGACCTAAGCCAAAGGAAGAAAATATGAGCACCAAGGAGCGCGTTGCCCAGACATTTAAAGAGGCTCGTTCTGTATTGGATGAGCTTGAACAGCTGCAACAATCTGCTTTGTCGGAGCATTTGATCGATGATCCGCAAGATACGCAAGGAGCATAGATGAAACCGGTTTTGAGTACCGAGGAAGTCGTTCGCCTCGAGGATATCATCGAGCGCGAGGGCACCTCGAAGGCCGAGCTCATGGAGTTGGCAGGTGAATTTGCCGCCAACGAAATTTTAAAGCTCAACCCTGATCGCGTTCTTGTGCTGGTCGGCTTTGGCAATAACGGCGGTGATGGTTGGGTCGCTGCGGATATCCTGACCCATAAGGGCGTTGATGTTGATATCGTTTCTCCAGTTGAGCCGGATGAGATTCCTGCTGCCCTTGCTCGTCACGTTGCCCGTCGCACCGCTGGTCGCGACGTTCATGTGTGCGTTGGGCCTTCGCGAGACGAGCTAGAGGTTCTCATTAACAAAGCGGATGTCGTGGTCGATGCTATTTTTGGTACCGGTTTTCACGGCAACCTTCGTGCGCCGTTTTCTATTTGGATTCCTACGGTTAACGAGTGCGCCGATCACGTTGTCTCTATCGATGTTCCCTCGGGCCTGAATGCCGAGACGGGCGTTGTGGATGACGACTGCATCCGTGCCGAGCGTACCGTGACGATGATTGCCCCTAAGATTGGCCTCTACAGCGCTGACGGTCCGGAGTATGCTGGCGACCTGGTGTGTGGCGGTCTGTACGACCGCCTCGACGAAGTCATCGATGATGTCGATCATGCTGCCGAGATCGTTGAGCCCGGTGATCTGGTGGACTACTTTGCCCCGCTGCCCACGAACATCGATAAGTATTCGCGCGGCTCCGTGCTCATCGTTGCCGGGTCGGCACAATATCCTGGTGCCGCCATCATGGCCGCAAAGTCTGCCGCTCGTGCTGGTGCCGGTTATGTGGCCGTTGCGACGCCCGATGCGTGCGCCAACCTTATTCGTATGGCGCTCCCGTCGATTCCCGTTTTCTCCATTCCGTCTGATTCCCGTGGATCTTTTGGTGCCGCTGCGCGTATGACAGTGTGCGAGATTGCTAAGAAGTACAGCTGCGTTGTGTGTGGGCCTGGCATGACGACGTCTGCCGGATCGATGCAAGTCGTTTCGGGCCTGCTTGAGCTCGATGTGCCGCTTATCCTAGATGCAGATGCGCTCAACTGCCTTGCCAAGATTGCAATCGACGGTATCGACAGTAATCCCGAGATGTACCGTCGCGAGCAGCCGCTCGTTATGACGCCGCATTATCGCGAGCTTTCGCGTCTCGTTGCCGGCGACGAGGTCAATGATCTTGGCACTGCGATTGCCGCTGCTCAAAAGATTGTCTGGGCTGCCGGTTCCGATAATCTCGTTGTTATCGCTAAGGGCCCGACGACGGCCATTTGCGGCGTCGAGCGCGTGCTGCTGCCGCTTTCGGGCCCAGCGTCGTTGGCGACCGCTGGCTCGGGTGATGTCCTCGCAGGTATCCTTGCAGGAACGCTTGCGACCATGCGTGACGAGATGGACCGTTGGGAGCTGCTGTACTCGTATGCCGTCGCACTCCACAGCTATGCCGGCTTTGCTGCGGCGACGGAGTATGGCGAGAAGAGCGTTATCGCGACCGATCTTATCGACTTGATCGGTCCCGCCATGGAATTGGCGGCAAAGGATGCGCTCGATGATCTGGGAATCATGGACGAAGGGTCGGATGACTAATCATGAATAAAGCCGATTTGACGCGTTGGTCCTGGGTCGAGATCGACCGCGGGGCGCTCCGCCGCAATACGAGGGCCTATAAGAACTTGCTAGATCCGCGTCAGCGCCTTTGCTGCGTGGTTAAAGCCGATGCTTATGGTCATGGAGCCGTCGAGTGCGCCAAGATCATGTATTCGGCCGGTGCCGACATGTTTGCCGTGGCGACGGTCAGCGAGGGTATTGAGTTGCGCCAGGGCGGAATCACCAAACCCATCCTGATTCTAAGCGAGCCTCCCATCGAGGCTATTCCTTCATTGCTCGAGTTCGATATCATGCCCTCGGTCTATACGTCCGATTTTGCTCTTGCGTATGGTGAATGTGCCGTCGCGGCGGGCAAGGTGGGCAAGTATCATCTTGCCATCGAGACGGGTATGAACCGCATCGGCGTTCACTACACGCAGGTGCTCGACTTTGTCCGCGGTATTAATTTCCATCGCGGTATTCAGTGCGACGGCGTATTTACGCACTTTGCCACGGCCGACGAACCATCGGGTTGGGACTACAAGTTGCAGTGCCAGCGCTTTACCGAGGCCGTTCAGGCCATTAAGGATGCGGGTTTTGAGTGCGGTATCGTGCACTGTGCCAACACGCCGTCCTCGATGCTCGATCCCTCGATGCATTTTGATATGATTCGCGCTGGCGTTGGCTTGTATGGCATGCAGCCGTGCGAGCTGAGCGGCCGCGTGATGCAGCTTGATCCCGTGATGAGCGTCCATGCGCGCGTGACGCGCGTGGCGCATCCTGCGATGGGCGAGGGCGTAGGCTACGGTTTTACCTACCGCGTACCGCGCACACGCGTTCAGATCTGCACGCTGCCGATCGGATATGCCGACGGCCTTTCGCGCACGCTTTCCAATCGTATGGACGTGCTGTATCGCGGTGAGCGCGTGCGTCAGGTCGGAAATATCTGCATGGATCAGTTTATGGTTGCCATTCAGTCCAACCCGGCTCACGAGATTCCCGAGGCCGAACATGGCGACGAGATGATAATTATCGGTCGCGATGGCGATGCCGAGATTACCATGGATGAGATGGCGCGCCTGCGCGGCACGATTAACTACGAGGTCGCCTGCGGCTTTGGCATGCGTCTCGACAAGGTCTACGTGTAGGAGCCGCTATGGGCGTTATGCACATCCCCGGCCATAGCCATCAGGCGCCGCGCGAAGTTGCACTCGAGGAGATCGAGGCCGTCCTGGGTGATTGCCACCTTTGCCAGCTTTACCAGTCGCGCCACAATATCGTGTTTGGGGTGGGAAACCCCCGCGCTCGCGTGATGTTTATTGGTGAAGCGCCGGGCCGTAACGAGGATTTACAGGGCGAGCCCTTTGTGGGGGCGGCGGGTGAAGACCTCAACGGCATTCTGTCCCTGGCGGGCCTTAAGCGTGAAGATGTCTATATCGCCAATGTGCTTAAATGTCGCCCGCCGGGAAACCGCAATCCGCGTCCCGAGGAAGTGCTTGCTTGCTCACCGTTTTTGCGCGAGCAGATTCGAAGCGTTTGGCCCGATATCATCGTGACGCTCGGTAATCCCGCAACGCACTTTGTGCTCAAAACCGAGATTGGCATTACCAAGCTGCGCGGCAGGTTCCATCAGATGGGGCACTTTGTGGTGATGCCGACGTTTCATCCCGCGGCGGCGCTGCGCAATCCGGCGTGGCAGGAGCTGCTGGAGGAAGACTTTAAGATGCTGGGCGACTATCTGGAGCGGCATCCCGCGCCAGAGGGCGCCTCGGAATAATAAGGAGCGTATATGTCCCTGGAGCGCCTGGGGCTAGGTACCTACAAAACGGCTCGTACTGCCGATACGGAGCATTTTGGCGAGTTGGTCGCACCGTGTCTAGAAAATGGCGATGTGCTGATACTGACCGGCGGCTTGGGCGTGGGAAAGACCCACTTTACCAAGGGCGTCTCGCGCGGCTTGGGCGATGAGCATATGGTCACGAGTCCTACGTTCGCGCTCATGGCCGTTCACGACCAGGGGCGTATTCCGCTGTTCCATTTTGATCTGTACCGCTTGGAGCATGCCTACGAGCTCGAGGATACGGGCATTTTTGACGTGCTCGGCTATGAGGGCGCTTGCCTGTTGGAATGGGGCGAGCAGTTTCAGGACGAGCTGGCGGATGAGTATCTCTCGGTGACGCTTAGGCGCGATGAGGACGATAGCGACGTGCGAACGATCGCGCTCGAGGCGCACGGCGAGCGCGCGACGGAGCTTTTCGATTTGATTGATAAGGCTGTACAAGATGAGCTTGCATAACGACAACGCGCTGGTAGTGGCGCTCGATACTTCGACCGACATGCTTGCCTGCGCGGCAAGCTGGATTGATGAGCAGACGGGCGAGGCGAGGCTGGTGAGCGGGGACCATCTGTGTCGTCGCCATGCCAACGTGGAACTTGTGAATACCGTCGATGGCGTGTTGGCGCAGGCCGGGCTGAATCGCGGCGATGTCGGCTGTTATGTGGTCGGGCGCGGCCCGGGTTCGTTTACGGGCGTTCGCATTGGCATCTCGACCGCCAAGGGTCTGGCGCGCGGTGCCAACGTGCCGTTGCTGGGCGTGTCGACACTTGACGCTTGCGCCTGGACGGCATGGAAGGCTGGCGTGCGCGGCAAGCTTGGTGTTCTTGCCGACGCCATGCGTGGCGAGGTGTATCCGGCTCTGTACGTGCTGGGGGACGAAGGTCCCGAGCGTCTGTTTGAGCGCGAACACGTGGTCAAAGCCGCCGTGGCGCTTGATGAGTGGCGCCAGGCCGCGGACTGGAGCCAGGTTAAGCTGACTGGTGACGGTCTCGTACGTTATGGCAAGCTGCTGAGTGAGGACGAGACTGCGCGCTGCGTGGAGCGAGACCTGTGGTGGCCCTCGGGCGAGGGCCTTCTGATGGCGCACGCCGCGGGCGACGGTAATCCGGCTCGCGTTTTGCCGATCTACACGCGTCTTTCGGATGCCGAGGAAAATGAGCGCAAGCGCCTTGGGCTTGCCGAGAGCGCCCAGAGCGAGATTACGGGTGTTGCCGACGAGCTCGCCGGCCGCCACCTGCAGTTCCGTCCCATGGGCGCGGCGGATGCCGAGGGCGCGAGCGCATTGGAGGCCGCCTGCTTTGAAGGCGCCGGACACGAGGCGTGGACGCCGGGCATGTTCCTGTCCGAGCTGGGCGAGGGCGTTGCCGCGCCGCGTAGCTGGTGGGTGGCGCACGACGACGGTCAGCTGCTGGGACTTGCCGGCGGCATGGTCGTCGACGGTGACGTTCAGATTATGGACGTCGCGGTTGATCCTGCTCATCGTCGCGAGGGCATTGCCCGCAAGTTGCTGTCGCACGTGAGCTATGACGCCCAGATGCTCGGCTGCACCACTGCTTCGCTTGAGGTTGAGGACGGCAACGAGGGTGCGATTGCGCTCTATAGCGCCTTGGGCTTTACCGAGGCGGGTCGTCGCCGTGGCTACTACGGCGTCGGCAAGGATGCCATCGTCATGACGGCGTCGCTGCCCCTGGTGCTTCCTCTCGACAATGCCTCGCCCGAGCCAACGGCTGCCGAGCAGCGCGTCTGGCCGCTGCCTGAGCCCGAGCGCACCGCCGAGGAGCGTGCCGAAATCGAGCGCCGTCGCCTAGTTCTTGCCATCGAGAGCTCTTGCGACGAGACGGCTGTTGCGATTATCGATGCGGACGGCAATATGCTGGCCAACCAGGTGTCGACGCAGATTGATTTTCATGCTCGCTTTGGCGGCGTGGTGCCCGAGATCGCCTCGCGCAAGCATGTCGAGGTGATTGTGAGTGTCGTAGATGCGGCGCTTGAAGATGCCGCGGTATCGCTTGGCCTTGAGGGTGGAGCGATTGCGCCAAGTGAGCTTGCCGCCGTGGGTGTGACGCAAGGCCCGGGCCTGGTGGGTGCCCTGGTGGTGGGCGTCGCCTTTGCCAAGGGCTTTGCGTATGCTGCCGGTAAACCGCTCGTGTGCGTCAATCATCTGGAGGGTCACCTGTTCGCCAACCTGCTGGCGCAGCCCGACCTTAAGCCGCCGTTTATCTTTACGCTTGTCTCGGGTGGGCACACCATGCTCGTGCACGTAAAGGCATGGGGCGACTACGAGGTGCTTGGCGAAACGCTGGACGACGCCGTGGGCGAAGCCTTCGACAAGGTTGCCAAGGCGCTGGGTCTGGGCTATCCCGGCGGCCCCATCATCTCCAAGCTCGCCGAGACGGGCAATCCCCGCGCGATCGATTTTCCCCGTGCGCTTAACAGCAGGGGAGACTACCGCTTCTCGCTTTCGGGCCTCAAGACGGCGGTGACGCTCTATATTGAGCAGGAGACCAAGGCTGGGCGCACGATTCACCTGCCCGACCTTGCGGCCTCGTTTGAGGCGGCGGTCTTTGACGTGCAGTACAAGAAGGCCAAAAACGCCCTGCACGCCACCGGGTGCAAGGAGTATTGCATCGGCGGCGGCGTCTCGGCCAACCCGCATCTGCGCGAGATGATGATTAAGAAACTCGGGCGTCAGGGGATTCGCGTAACGGTGCCGCCTCTCTCGGCCTGTACTGACAACGCCGCCATGATTGCGGAGGTCGCTCGCCGCAAATTCGACCGAGGTGAAATCTCGCCGTTCGACGTCGACGCCGATCCAAACATGACGCTGTAGTCGTATGGGTGCGGTCCCCGACCGGAGGGGCCGGATATAAGGTTTCCTGCTCTACAGTCCTGCTCACGACGGAGGCCACATTAAGTGGCCTCCTGTTCGTGCGGAACTCGCGATAAAGTTCATATGCGGCCGCTGGCGCCCGGGCAGCGTCGGGAACCTTTCTGTATCTATGCAGCTACTGAGCTGGATCGGCGTCGACAACGTCCGGCAAGGTTAGCCAGCCTGCGTCGAATTTACGGCGTGCTTTAGCTGAAAGAAACCTACCTGATAATCGACTCAATATCTCGGCTTTTATATAGCAGTCGGCGGACTTCCATGACGTCGTCGATGACGACATAAAAAACCATGTAGCTGCCAACGTAGAAGCGGTAATACGGGTGCAACCGTCTTCTTGTCGAAGGGTATGTTGGTGACATGGTTGGATTCTTGAGATGCTCGAGTATGCCTGCTTCAACATTGTCGACAAGCCTATTTGCTGCAGCGGGGTTATTGAGATCAAAGGCGATATATGACGCTGCTTGGCTGAGGTCCTCCCAAAATAGGGGAAGATAGCGGAGCTTATAGTGCCTGTTCATCGAGACCGCCGTCGAGCATTTTTCTGACAGAGCCAAAGACATCGTCGTGTGTATAGCGAAGTTGCATGCTGGCAGCCTGACGATCAGCGGCATCAAGTGCGCTCTCGATTGTATTGCTCAGTGACTTGTACTGCTCAAAGCTCATGACGACCATAGAGCCCCGCCCGTTTTTAGTTAGAAAAACCGGACCCTCCTGTTCGACTTCGCGTTCAACGTCCGGGTAGTGATTTCTAAGATCTGAGACTGGCCTAATATTCACAGCTACCTCCTGAGCTATCAGGATATTATCGTAATTATGATAACAGAGTTGAGATTTGGGATGGGAACTCCTCGGGGGCGGGGCGGGCGCCTGCCGCCATATGTGAACTTTATCGCGAGTTCCGCACGAACAGGAGGCCACTTAATGTGGCCACCGTCGTGAGCAGGACTGCCCGAGCAGGAAAGTTCATATATGGCGGCAGGCGCCCGCCCCGCCCCCGAGGAGCATCTCTCAAGCAAAAACTGTCGTTCGGTAAAGTCCGAGGCCAGTGACGTTTTATACCGAGTAATTCAAATAAAGTTGAAAATTCATTACATATTTGCGTTGACTTTAGGCAACTAAAGTTTCATACTCCTTTTCATCCACTGGGGGATGTGAACACGCACGGATCGTTCGCATCATGATCGAAGAGGATTTCTTAGACATGTTCACGCATCAGCTAAACATTATCAGCGTAGTAATTATCTGATGCGGGTTAGCACATACAGCTAGCCCGTACGATAACGGGCGGCTGATGAAGATGAGGGCCGTCGAGCGCAACCGACGGCCCTCATTTTTTATGTCTAGGAAGTTCTTTTTAGAGGAGGAAATGTTATGAACGGAGTTTTGCTCATGGTTGTGGCCGCGGCGGTGCTCGCCTGCGGCTATCTGGGCTACGGCCGCTGGCTGGCTAACAAGTGGGGCGTTGATAAAGAAGCCCTCACGCCTGCCAAGCGCATGAAGGACGGCAAGAGCTTCTCGCCCGTCTCCGCCTTCACCGCGTTCTCGCATCAGTTCAGCTCGATCTGCGGTGCTGGCCCTGTTACGGGTACGATCGTCGCCATGGCCTTCGGCTGGCTGCCCGTCGTGCTCTGGGTCCTCGTCGGCGGCATCTTCTTTGGCGCCGTTCACGACTTTGGCGCCCTGTACGCTTCGATGAAGAACAACGGCAAGTCCTTGGCTCAGCTCATCGAGAAGTACATCGGCAAGACCGGCCGTCGCCTGTTCCTGCTGTTCTGCTGGCTGTTCTGCATCATCGTCATCGCCGCTTTTACCGACATGGTCTGCAAGACGTTCATGTTCACCCCGGTCGTTGACGCCTCTGGTGCTGCCACCGGTGCCATCGACTTCACCAAGTCCTATGCCGCTGGCTGCGCTGGCACCATCTCCATCCTGTTCACCTTCGTCGCCATGGCCTTTGGTTGGGCTCAGAAGAAGTTCAACCTCACCGGCGCTGCCGAGTTCGTCACCGGCGTGGTGCTCATGGTCCTCATGTTCGCCGTCGGTATGCAGTTCCCGGTTTACCTGGACAAGTTCCAGTGGTTCGCCGTCGTCATGGTCTACCTGGTCTTTGCCGGTGCCATGCCCATCCAGATGCTCAAGACCCCTCGCGACTACCTCACTTCCATCATGATGATCGTCATGATTGTCTGTGCTGTCCTCGGCATCGTCGTCCTGGGCGTTAACGGCCAGGCCACCATCACCGCTCCGGTTTTCACCGGCTTTAGCAATGCCTCGGGCATGATGTTCCCGGTCCTGTTTGTCTCCGTTGCCTGCGGCGCTCTCTCCGGTTTCCACAGCCTCGTTTCTTCGGGCACCTCTTCCAAGCAGGTCGAGAAGGAGCAGGACGCCGTCAAGGTCGGTTTTGGCGCCATGATCGTCGAGTCCTTCGTCGGCATCCTCGCCATCATCGTCGCCGGCATCATGTTCTCCGACATGAACACTGCCGGTACCGGCGCCCTCAACGCCGGCGTCGCTTCCACCCCGTTCCAGATCTTCGCTGCTGGCATTTCTCGCGGTATGCAGGCCTTCGGCGTTGACGGCACGCTCGCTACCGTCTTTATGACCATGAACGTCTCCGCTCTGGCCCTGACCTCGCTCGACGCCGTCGCCCGCATCGCCCGCACCTCGTTCTCCGAGTTCTTTGCCCAGACCAACGACGCCCTGGCCATCGAGTCCAAGGCCGGCTACATGAAGGTCCTCGGCAACCCCTGGTTCGCCACGGTTGTCACCCTGCTCCCCGGCCTCGCCCTCGCCTTTGGCGGCTATGCCAACATCTGGCCGCTCTTTGGTGCTTCCAACCAGCTGCTCGGCGGTATGACCATGATCACCCTCGCTGTGTTCTGCAAGTGCACCGGTCGCAAGGGCTGGATGCTCTACGTGCCCGTCGCCTTCCTGCTCTGCTGCACCTTCACCTCGCTGGTCCAGAGCGCCATGGGCTGCATGACCGCCGTCCAGGCCTACGGCTTCTTCGGTACCATCCCAGCTACCGCCACCACGGCCGCCGTCTCCGTCGCCGCCACCAAGGGCCTGCAGCTCGTCTTCGCCGTCCTGCTGATGGTCCTGGGCCTCATCGTTGCCGTCAACTGCCTCAAGGAGTTCTTCGGCAAGGAGGTCGGTTCCATGCCCGACGAGGAGCCCGAGTGGTCCGAGATGGGCAAGGCCGAGTACGGCCGCGCCGCTGCCGCCGAGGCTCCCGCAAACGCCGAGGCCGCCAAGGCCTAATCGACCTAAGGGATTGAACGTCACATCTATATGACTCGGAAAGGCCGGGTCCGCAACTGCGCGGACTCGGCCTTTTTCCATGCAAAAGCTAGTGTGCCCGGGTGTTCTCGCAGATGTTTTGCGTGGATAGGGGCGTGCGTTGTACCATATAGACGTATATGTGTACATATGAAAGGGGCCCCGTGGCCAAGACGGTATATTCCGATAACCAAAACAACGTCGATGCCCTGGCTGAGCGTCTGAGCAGCCAGACGTCGCTTTCTGCCGAGCGTGCCAAGCTGGTTGCCTACGACCTGCTCTGCCGCAAGGCGCTCAAGATCAAGTCGAGCGCGCTGGCACAGATTTTCCGTTCCGTCGATAAGGAATGTGACACCAAGGCGATGCGCGATGAGCTCATCGCGGCAAAGATCGTTACCAAGATCGAGGGCAGCGGCATTAACGGGCGCCCAGCGTTCTATACCATTAATGCCGAGATTCGCGATGTCCAGGAGCAGCCTGCCGAGGCTGCCAAAGAGGCCGTCGAGGACGTTGTCGAGGCGCCTGCTGCGGTGGAAACGGCTCCGCGCGAGAACGTCGACACCGATGAGCTGCTTGACGAGAGCGTCGTTCGCGCCTTTACGGCCAAGGCGGGCCGCGGCGGTTTTGGCGGGGGCGGTAAACGCGATGCACAGCGCCGTGCCCAGCAGGAGCGCTTCCGTCGCGCCGTGGCTCAAAAGGATGCGACGGATGTCGAGCCCGTCGAGGATGAGTCTGTTGCCGAGCCGCAGTACGCCGCTGAGGTCCAGGAGCCTAAGCGTCGCCGCGGTGCTCACTTTAAGGCCGAGCAGGGAGGTGTTGTGTGCGACGTTCAGGAGTCCGTCGAGGCTGCTGATGCACCCGAGGGGCCCGTCAAGAAGGCTCCGGGTTCATGCCGTCCCGGACGCGGCTTTATGGATCGTGCGTATCCCGCAAGGCGTCAAGAAAAGACCGACCAGGCTCCCGCTGCACCAGCGGAGAAGGCTGAGAAGGCTGCCGAGCCGATGGTCCGTGAACAGAAGCCTGTTGAGCCGCGGCCTGCGGGCGATGTCGAGCCCCGAGGCCAGCAGTCTGCGGGCGAGAAAGCGGGGGAGAGCGCTTCGAGCAAGCCTCGCCGTCGTCGTCACCGTGGCGGCCGTGGCTCAAATGCCGAATCCGTGGCCGAGCAGGCGGCGGGGCAAAACAAGGATGCGAAGGCTGAGATCCCGGCGGAGCAGCCCAAGCGCCAGCCAGTAAAGGGGGGCAAGCCTGAGCGTTCGCAAAAGGGCTCGTCCGCGCCAAAGCAAGAGCGCAATGCTCGGACAGATTCCAAGTGCAAATCCCAGACGCAGCCCAAACCGACTGCAAACGATGCGGCCGCCCAGCAGCCTGAGTCGACCGCTCATGGCGAGGTTTCGGCGTTTGCTCTGGCCCGTGTCCTGGGCAGGCAGCTGCTCAAGGTCGTTCCCACGCCTGCTGCACTCTCCAAGATTAAGGAGCAACAGACTCAAATCGTTAAGGTTGAGGGCAAGGACGGCAAAAAGGTTTCGCAGCGCACTCAGCACAACGAGATGTCCAACCGCAAGATTGCCGAGGAGATTGCGACCATCCAGGCTTGGATTGAGCAGAATCGCGGCGCCGACACGCCGGTCGCCTCGCGTCGCCAGCGCGCCTACCAGATTTTTAACGATGAGAAGGCCTTTGACGGCAAGCACGGCGAGCGCTTGATTCGGCGTATGACCGAAAAGGGTATCAGCATGCAGGCGATTAAGGTCGCCCCCAACCGCCCCGTGCACTTTACGGGTTTCTTTACGCTGGGCGCCGACAAGCCGTTCATTATGGTCGAGAACCTGGACACCTATGACGAGATCGTCAAGCTCTTGCGCGGCCGCAAGCACGCTAAGCTTTTTGGCACCAAGGTGGGTGGCGTGATCTTTGGCGGTGGCTGCAAGGCGAGCGTCTCGCACGCACTGGATGATTATCTGGCCGAGATCGGCTATCGCTTTAACTATGTCTACTACGTGGGCGATATCGACCGAGAGGGTGCGCGCATCGTCGAGCAGGCCCGCAATGCCAATGTGGTTGAGATTCGCTTGCATGCCGGCATGTATCGTGCCATGCTCGCCGAGCACAAGCGTCGCGTGAAAGCTGGCGGCGAGTGCGAGCCTGCGGCTGCCAATCAGGGTGTGCCGCAGAATTTGGCGGCGACGATCAAGGATCTGCCTATGGTCACGCGCGTGCAGTTCCGCAATGTGCTGCGCGAGGGAGGTCGCATTCCGCAGGAGATTCTGATGACCGCCGACTATCGGGATGGCGACTCGGGAAGCTTCGACCGCATGCTGAACAATTAGTTCCGTCGGCCCCGGGAGAGCGGGGACACCGGCTTAGGTTTCCTGCTCTACAGTCCTGCGCAAGACGAAGGCCACATTAAGTGGCCTTCTTTGCGTGCGGAACTCGCGATAAACCTAAGCCGGTGTCCCCGCTCTCCCGGGGCCTGTGGCTACTTGGTTGTTATATGCGGCTCGCTTTTCGGAACTGGGCTGATATTTCTTGATGTAAGGCGCTCATGGCTGATATGGGACGGAGGGATTCCGCGTCCGCCTGCCGGCGGCCGCGCCCCGCTGCGTCGCTCCGCTCCTTGCGTGCTGCGCTGGAAAACGCTTCGCGTTTCCTCAGCTCCGCACCCTTGCGGGTTCGAATCCCTCCGCATGCCCACAAGAAAGCGCCCCGGGCTGATGAAAGCCCGGGGCGCTCAGTTACCTTGGCTGGGACGGAGGGATTCGAACCCCCAACAGCCGGCACCAAAAACCGGAGTTCTACCGTTGAACTACGTCCCAATGTGTGGTGCTGCCCAAAAGCAGCTCGTCTAGTTTACCTAATCTGCGAGGGCATCGCAAACGCCATCGAGCAGGCGTACGGCGAGTGTCTGTGCATCGCTTGCGGTGAAGGTTCCGTTGTAGCGCGTCATGCCCGTGAGCTCAATGCGGATGCGCGCGGGCTTTTGCTGCGCGGCGACATTAGCGGTGCGGATGCGCTGCGCCAGGTTGTGACATTCGGCAAGGGCGATCGTGGCGCGCGGCGCTGCATCTGCGGGCAGCTCATCGCTTGCGATCTCGAGTACCAGGTTCACGTCGGTCGGAACCTCGGAATCGCAAAGCATCATGCCGCTGTTGTCGGTCGTCGCCGTGGCGATGTTCCACATGCGCGATGCAACGCTGCGTGCGATGGGGTCCTCACCGATAACGGCAATCTGGAAGCGCTCGAGCACGTTGGCGGCGCGGGCAAAGCCGATGCGCGACTCGGCCTCGGTAACCGAGGGTTTGCCCTCCCACACGTGATGCAGACGGTTGATATAGGCGTAGGTATCCTGGAATGCCATGCCGTCGGCAAACAGGCCGACATTTTCTTGGAACTGCTGCAAGGCCGCCTCGGTGTGCGGGCCAAAGTAGCCGTCGTCCTCACCGCAGGCAAAACCCAAAACGTTGAGTGCCCTCTGCAGGGCACGAACGTCGGCACCATGGAAATTGGGCATACGCAGATAAAGCGTGCGGTCGCCCAGCTTATACGAGGCGTCTACCAGGGCGCTCCAACAGGGGATATCGACGGCGTAGCCAGCGGCAAGGCCGCTGTCGAGCCTAAAGGTGCCAACAGCCTGCTCGGTGGTGGTGCCAAAGCGCTTGTCGGCGACCTCGGCGTCATCGATTGTATAGCCGAGCTGCAGAAGGCGGGACTGGACGTCCTCGACGGCTGCTCCCTGCATGCCCGTTGTGATAGGTTCCATGAACGAGCCCCTTTCGGCGTACCATTCGTACTATTTGAGCGTGTGTCGGATAGACAACGCAAAGGGTTGCATAAACATGCACTCAACAGTGTAGCAAGTTGTACCCAAATGCGCTGCTGACAGGTTTTATAACCCCCGCTAGTTAAGGCGCTCCACAAAGAAATCTGCCATGGAGTCGAACAGCTCGCGTGCATGCGGGTCGAGCTCGACACCTTCGATAGCGGCCTTGGCCTTGGCGGTCAGGTTGAGTGCGTAAGTGTGGGCGAAATCGACAGAGCCGGTCTGCTGGAAGATCTCCACGGCGCGTGCGAGTTGCGCGGGGTCCTCGGTGCCCGAGGAAAGGATTGCCTCGACTTCGTCGTGATAACGCTCGTCTGACAGGGCATGCACGGCGACGAGCGTGCGCTTGCCCTCTGTGATATCGGTGCGGAAGTCCTTGTTGGCGGCCTCCTTGGTGCCAATAAGGTTGAGCAGATCATCTTGGATCTGAAAGGCAAGGCCCGTGTGCAGGCCAAAGGCACGCAGCGCCTCAATCTGGTCTTCGTTGCCACCACCGATAATGGCTCCGGCGGCAAGTGGCGTGGCTCCGCTGTAGTATGCGGTCTTGTGCGTCGCCATGTCCAGATAATCGTCGACCGAGATGTCAAAGCGCCCATCGCGGACCCAGCCCAGGTCGAGCGCCTGACCCTCGATGGTGCGAACGATCATCTCGGTGAGCTCGTGGAGCACGCGGAGCTTCACGTCTGCCTCGAGCGTGGAGTCGTCGAGAACCGTCTTGGTAACCATGGTGAGCGCTAGGTCGCCGCAGTTGATGGCAAGTCCCGTACCCTCGGTAAGGTGCATACAGGGCTTGCCGCGGCGCAGCTGGCCGTTGTCGGCGATGTCGTCATGGATAAGCGCTCCCGACTGAAAGTGCTCGATGGCCGCCGCCGCGCTTCGGGCGCTCTCAAAGCTGCCGCCTACCGCGGTGGCGGCGAGCATGCAGATGAGCGGGCGGTGGCGCTTGCCGGCGTTGGCCGTAAAAGCCGAGAGCGGCGCGTACAGATAGCGCTCGATATCGGCAGAGGTCGCCTGTCCGTCAAAGAACGTGGCCAGATAGTCGTTAATCTGGTCAAAATGCTGGGCTAAAAAGCTGGTAAACGGACTGGACACGGGTTCTCGCATTCTTTCTTAGGTTGCATCGTTGCGTTATGCAGACAACATATTGCCACATTAGGGCATCGAGCGCGGCGGTTGAAGACGATTGAGCCATGTTGTCGCAAATGCGGCAAGAGGCGCGGCTAGATAAGTCCAAAGTGCTCGAGCGCGGTGACGACGCCGTCGTGGTCGAAGCTGTCGGTGACGTAGTCGGCCTTTTCCTTGAGGAAGTCCGGCGCGTTGCCCATGGCGACGCCAACATCGACCGCCTCCATGAGGGCGATGTCGTTGCTTGCGTCGCCGATGCCGTACACAGTGCCGTGATCTGGCCCCAGGGCATCAAGCACGGCCTTGATTCCGGCCCGTTTGGTGCACTCGCGAGGCGAGATTTCCGTGACCTCGAGTTCGAGCTCGTTGAGGCAGAGCAGAGGCCCAAGCTCTTCGTCTTGGGCGATGCGGTTGGCGAGCGGTGTGGACATAAGAATTTTAATGCCGGTGTCGAGCGTCTTGATGCCGTCGATGATGGTGATGCCGCTGGCGGAGGTCAAAGACGACGGGTACTTAAGTCCAAGGTTGTCGCCGCTCAGCTTAATGATCTCGCTCAAAAAGAAGCAATAGGCAAAATAGGCCACGAGTGCCTCGAAGCAGCAGCGCGCCGGTTGCTTTTGGGCAAGGCCGATGGGCAGCGCTACGGCAAAAGCAGTGGGAGGCGTTTAAAGACCGTCCACGAGCCGCGCTGGATGATAGCCCAAAAACATACCAAGGGGTTCCGTATACGGCGAGGTCGCCGACGATGTCCGCAGACGTTGCGAGGGCGGAGACGCCGACCATAAGGCCCGATATGGAAAACAGCATGGCGGGCGCGAACATTGCCCCGCCAAAGCGTTGGATTTTCTGCAGCATAATATGCCTTCCGGATGCAACATGCTGTGCGAGCAAGAACGTTTAAACAATGAACTCATTGTAGAGGACTGGCTGCTTGCCGCATTGACGGTTTTGATTCGGTCCGATTTGGGTGCCGGGGGAACCGTCGACGGTAAATAATCCGTGCTTTGCCGATAGACGGTTTAAACAACCCCAAGAAATGCTATCGTGCCTAGCCATACATATTCATTAGAGGTGAAGCCATGCCAAAAGCGATTTACGAAGGAATCTACCGCGAGATCCGTTCGCGCATCATTAACGGGACCTATGCGTTCCAGGAGATGCTGCCAACCGAAGCCGAGCTGACCGCAGAGTTCGACTGCACGCGCAATACCGTCCGCCGCGCCTTGAGCATGCTGGCCGACGAGATGTTTGTGCAGCCCATACACGGCAAGGGCGTGCGCGTTATTTGGCTCAAGGGCGAAACCGACATGCTGGGCGCACTCGAGGAAGTCGAGTCGTTTGGCGAATTTGCAAAGCGCAGCAATGCCGTTGCATCGACGGACGTTAAGTCCTTTGAACATCTGGTCTGCACCGAGCAGCTCTCTCGTCGCCTGGGCTTTAAGGTGGGCGAGGAGCTGATTCGCGTAGTGCGTGTCCGAAGCCTCAACGGCAGCGCGCGCCAAGTGGACCATGGCTACTTTTTGGAGTCGATCGCCAAGGGTCTGACTCCCGAGATCGCGGCAGAATCTATCTACGACTATCTGGAGCACAAGCGCGGCATCAAAGTGATGGCGAGTCGCCGTACGGTGAGTGTCGAGCTCGCCAACGATGAAGACTGCAGCTATCTTGACCTCGGCAAATACAACTGCGTTGCCGTCATGGAGAGTCAGTCGTACACATCGGATGGCATCTTGTTCGAGGTGACGCATGCTCGCACACACCCCGAGATCTTCCATTACCGCGTCAATTCCAAACGATAGGTAACAGACGCATAAGCTTGCGTTTCGATATGAAGCGCCCCGTGCTGTCGATGGGATATCGGCCGCACGGGGCGCTTTAATTGTTTAGACAATATTTGTCAAGTACGAATGTATCAAGAACCGTTCACCGAAGTTTTTCTACCGCTCTATTAATACTTGTTCAGACAACTAGGCAAACAGCGTATTGCACAAATCAGAAAAAGGGGCAAAGTCCCCGAACCAATCTCCGAAGGCGGCGGCAAAGGGCGCCGCCACGGTCTTTGGCCTGGGTCTCGTGGGCTGCGGTGGCTCCGCCGGCTCCGGCTCCTCTGCTTCTGGTGACGCTGCCGAGGTCTACTTCCTCCAATTCAAGCCCGAGGTCGACAAGGAGTGGAAGGAGATCGCCAAGGCGTACAAGGAGGAGAAGGGCGTCGAGGTCAAGATCGTGACCGCCGCCTCCAACACCTACGAGGAGAAGCTCAAGTCCGAGATGTCCAAGAGCTCCGCTCCGACCCTGTTCCAGGTCAACGGGCCCACCGGTCTTAAGAACTGAAAGGACTACTGCGCCGACCTGTCCGATACCAAGGTCCGCGGTGAGCTCGTCGACGACTCCCTGGCTCTGCAGTCCGACGGCAAGGATCTAGGTATCGACTGGGTCCAGGAGAGCTACGGCATCATCTACAACAAGCAGCTCCTCGAGAAGGCTGGCTACAAGGCCGAGGACATCAACTCCTTCGACAAGCTGAAGGCTTGCGCCGATGACATTCAGGCCCGCAAGGACGAGCTTGGCGTTGACGGTGCCTTCACTTCCGCCGGCATGGATGACTCCTCCAGCTGGCGCTACACCACCCACCTCGCCAACCTCCCGCTCTACTACGAGTTCGAGAAGGAGCACAACCAGGAGGATGACGAGATTAAGGGCGAGTATCTCGACAACTTTAAGCAGATCTTCGACCTGTACATCACCGACTCCACCTGCGATCCTTCGCAGCTTGCCTCCAAGACCGGCGACGACGCCACCAACGAGTTCGCAACTGGCAAGGCCGTCTTCTATCCTTCTCGTTGTGGGGTCGGCCTGCCGATGGGTGTGCAGTCCGCCTCCGATGTTCTGATTCGATACACCTATTGTATACATGTTGTTTAAACATGTATAGGCAAGATAAAAAAGTTGGTCGATTTTCGGCGAATGGTTACATGCCATGAAAAAGCCCCGGTCTCACATCGTGAGATCGGGGCAAGAACGGTGTGTAGGTTTTTGCTACTCGGCGTCGGCGAAGCCGTTGGGGTTGTGGCTCTGCCAGTTCCAGCTGTCGCGGCACATGTCCGCGATGTCGTACTGGGCCTTCCAGCCCATCATGCGCTCGGCCTTGGAGGCATCACACCAGTTGGCGGCGATGTCGCCGGCGCGGCGCTCGCGAATCACATAGGGCAGCTCCTTGCCGCAGGCCTTGGAGAAGGCGGCGACGACCTCGAGCACCGAGGTGCCGGTGCCGGTGCCCAGGTTGAAGATCTCAACGCCGGTCTTGCCGTTCATCCAGTTGAGGGCGGCCACATGGCCCGATGCCAGGTCGCACACGTGGATGTAGTCGCGCACACCGGTGCCGTCGGGGGTGGGGTAGTCGTTGCCAAAGACCTGAACGGCCTCGAGCTTGCCCACGGCAACCTGCGCGACATAAGGCACCAGGTTGTTGGGGATGCCCTTGGGGTCCTCGCCGATCAGGCCCGACGGATGTGCGCCGATGGGGTTGAAGTAGCGGAGCAGCACAACGTTCCACTCGGGGTCGGCGGTGTGAACGTCCATAAGGATCTGCTCAATCATCCACTTGGTCCAGCCATAGGGGTTGGTCGCGGGCTTCTTGGGGTCTTCCTCGGTGACGGGCGGGTTATCCGGATCGCCGTAGACGGTCGAGGAGCTCGAGAAGATGATGGACTTGCAGCCATGGTTGCGCATAACGTCGACGAGCACCAGGGTGTTCTCAATGTTGTTGTGATAGTATTCGACGGGCTTGCTCACCGACTCGCCGACGGCCTTAAAGCCGGCGAAGTGGATGACGCGGTCGATCTGATGGGTATCGAAGATCTTGTTCATGGCATCGCGGTCGAGCACGTTGGCCTCGTAGAAGGTGAGGTTCTTGGCGGCCTTGTCGCCCACGATGGTCTTGACACGGTCGACGGCGACGGCGCTGGAGTTGGAGAGGTCGTCGACGATGACGACCTGGTAGCCACCCTCGAGCAGCTGAACGACGGTGTGCGAGCCGATAAAGCCGGCGCCACCGGTTACGAGGACGCAGGTGTCTTTGGGGTCGAGTGCTTTGGACATGTAGTCTCCTATCGAATCAGGAACACTTCCTGAGGGAGTATAGCGCAGGCAGGGGCACCCAAAACGTGCAGGGCAGGAAAAGCAGACGAACATGCTAACGTACTCATGGAAATGTTTGGCGTGGGCATAACCTTGACTTTGACGTTTGCATACGAGCCGCCGACCATGGGGTTTCCTGCCGTTCGTGGAAATCGTTGGGACGCGTCGGATGTACGCTAATATGTATGAGTTGAGCGACATATAAATAAACATGTAACGGAGTAGATATGTCACCAAACAGCGATTCCATCCTTTCCCAGGAGCTTTCGCGTCGCACTGCCCTCAAGGCCTTGTTCGGCGCCGCTTCTGCAGCCGTTCTTTTTGGTCTGCCCGCTCGCGCCCATGCTGCGGAGGCCACCAAGGAAACCACCGACAAGCTCAATGCGGCCCAGGCTCAGCTTGACGAGGTCCAGGCCCAGCTCGACAGCATCGCAAATGAATACGCGGCGCTGGCCAACAAGAACGCCCAGACCCTCAACGATATCGAGAGCGTACAGGGCCAGATTGACAGCACGCAGGCGCAGATTGACGAAAAGAAGGCCGAGCTCAAAAAGAAGCGTGGCGATCTTTCCGATCGCGTTTCCGCCAACTATAAGTCGGGCGGCACCAACATCCTGTCGCTGCTGCTCGCCTCGGGCTCGTTTGAGGAGCTCGTCGCCAATGCGCACTATGTTGAGAAGATCAACAAGAGCGACCGCGACGCCATCGAGGATATCCAGACCATCCAGAAAGAGCTCGATACGCAGAAGTCCGAGCTCGAGTCGCAAAAAGCCGACTTGGAGAAGCTCAAGGACCAGCAGACTGCTCAGATGCAGGACATGCAGGCCAAGCAGCAGGAGGTCCAGACGGTTCTGAACGGCCTCTCCGACGATGTCAAGGAGCTCATGGCCCAGCGCGATTCCGAGATTCTCGCTGCCGCCCAGGCTGAGGAGGCCGCCAAGAAGGCTGCCGCTGCTGCGGCTGCCGCAAACAAGAACAATTCCTACTCGGGTGGTTCGAGCTCGGGTGGCGGATCGTATGCGCCCGGAAATCCGCAACAGAATGCCGGCTCGGGCAAGCAGCAGGCTGTCGTCAACGCATGCTACTCTACGCCTTCGCCTGGCCTAAACTGGTGCGCCGCCTGGGTCACCAACGTCTTCCGTAACGCCGGCGTGGGCTACTTTGGTGGCAACGCGTGCGACATGTTTAACGCCTGGTGCTACAGCTCCGATCGTTCGGCGCTGCAGGTGGGCATGATCGTGGCCGACTCGTCGCACAGTGGCACCGGTATGCCGGGTCTGCTGTACGGACACGTGGGCATCTATGTTGGCGGCGGCATCGTTATGAGCAACGAAGGCGCCATCACGTCGAGGTCGCTTGACTCGTTCATTGGGTTCTACGGCACTGGCTCTGGTGTGCGCTGGGGCTGGCTTGGCGGTATTGCGCTGTCGTAGCTGCGGCTTGGTCCGGGACTGCGGGCGAGGCATAAGGTTGCCTGCTCGGGCAGTCCTGCTCGCGCGGAGAGCACATTAAGTGCTCTCCGGCTCGTGCGGAACTCGCGATCAACCTTATGCCTCTCGGACTGTCCCGGCCCTCACGGGTCCTGAGCACGACACACCGGACTGGGTTATCTGAATAAATATGGTGAAGGCCCCTTTTGGGGCCTTCTTTTTATAAAAATTCGCCTACTCGGTGGACTTCGGGTTCTAGGTCTACGCCGAATTGGTCTTTGACGGTTGCTTGGATGTGGCGGATGAGTTCGTCGACGTCGGCGGCGGTGGCGTGGTCGGCGTTGACGATGAAGCCGCAGTGCTTTTCGCTCACCTGGGCGCCGCCGACAGCGTGGCCGCGCAGCCCGGCGTCCATGATGAGCTTGCCGGCAAAGTGGCCCTCGGGGCGCTTGAAAGTGGAGCCGGCACTCGGCATGTCGAGCGGCTGCTTGTCCTCGCGGCGTTGACGGTAGTCGTCCATGTCGGCCTTGATCATCGCGGCGTTACCCGGGGCGAGATTGAAGGTGGCCGAAAGCACGATGAAGCCGTCGTCGGCGATGCGGCTCTTGCGATAGCCCAGATTGAGCTCGTCGACATCGAACTTGATGATGCTGCCGCTACCGCGGGTGCCGTCGTCGAGCATGCGGGCGGGCTTGTAGACGCGTACAGACTCCAGCACGTCGGCCATGCAGGCACCGTAGGCGCCGGCGTTCATGTAGCAGGCGCCGCCGACCGATCCGGGGATGCCCGAGATGGGCTCCATGCCGGTGAGACCGGCCTCGGCTGCCGCGGCCGCAACATCCGAAAGCAGCGCACCGGCTGCTGCCGTAACGTGCGTGCCGTCGACGGTAATGTCGGAAAGGCCCTCGCCTAGCGCTACGACGACGCCGCGTATGCCCTTGTCGCCGACGAGCAGGTCGGAGCCGTTGCCCACGATGGTGAGTGGCAGATCGCAGCGATAGCAGGTATCGAGCGTGGCGACGAGGCCCTGCTCGGTGTCGGGCGTGACAAAGACGTCGGCCGGGCCGCCAATCTTAAACGTGGTGTGCTCGCGCATGGGCTCGCTCATCAACACGTTGTCCTCGCCGGCAACGCCAGCGAGCGCGCACAGCAGGTCCTCGTTAAAAAAGTCGTTCTCGTGCATCCGAATATCCGCCTTTTGGTGGTCGTTGTCATCAATCGACTGCAATATACCCCACCTGGACGTATTTGGTGCGCTGGCGGCGATAAAACAGCCGTCTACCGGATTGGTAAAGTGTTTATCACCGAGGTAGAGGGGCAGTCGCTATACTTTCAAGAGATTGCGCGTAAACCCGGAAGGAGCGAGATGGCCAACAAAGTCACCCTCAAGCAGATCGCCCAGGAGGTGGGGCTTTCCCCCTCGTCGGTCTCGCTTGTTCTCAACAATCGGCCTTGTCGCATCTCGGAAGAAAACCGCAAGCTCATCAAGGAGGTCGCGGCGCGCAACCACTATGTTCCCAACCAGATTGCGCGCAGCCTGGTCATGCGCGTGTCACGCACCCTGGGTCTTATCGTCCCCAACATCGAGAGCCGATTTTTTGCCTCACTTGCCGGTAGCTTGGAAAAGCGCTGCCGCGAGGACGGCTATGCGCTCTTTATTACCAGCTCGGGCGGAAGCGCCGACGACGACCTGGAGCTGCTGCGCCAGCTGGTGACGCGCGGCGTCGATGGTGTCTTCCTGGTGGTAGGCGACGAGTTCTCGGACGACCGTGCCCTGCGCGAAGAGGTCAGCCATCTACCCATCCCTGCCGTGATGGTCGACCGCGCCATTGAGGGGCTCGAGTGCGACAAGGTGATGTTCGACCACGAGATGGGTGGCTATATGGCTACCCGCTATCTGATCGAGCAGGGCCACCGTCGCATTGCCTGCTTGGTTAATGCGCGTCGTTCCAATACGGGTCGCAAGCGACTTGCCGGCTATGAGCGCGCGCTGCGTGAGGTTGGCCTGCCTATCGACGCGCGTTTGGAGTTTGAGAGCGAGTACTACATTCCGAGCGCCTACGAGGCCTCGGAGGCGGTGCTCGCAACCGACGCCACTGCCGTGTTCGCAAGCTCGGACAACATTGCCCTCGGTCTGCTCAAGCGTTTGCACGAGATGGGGAAGAGCATTCCGGGCGATATTTCGGTGGTGAGCTATGACAACTCGGCGGCCGACGTTCTCTTTGAGCCGGCGCTGACCGCCATTGAGCAGGATCCTGGTGTCCTCGCGGAACATGCTTTTGGCTGCATGTCCAAGCGTCTTGCCGGTAGGGGCGGTAGGCGTGCCGAAGAGGTCATCCTGGAGCCGGCGCTTATCGTTAAGGGCAGCGTGCTCGAGCTCACTAAACATAACTAAACATGTTTATCAATTTGCAGAGACCGAATGTGGAGCACTTGTGGCAGACAATGCCGCAGGTGAATGTCGCGTTTTGTTGATCGATGTGATTGATAAGGGTGATAAAACGTTTTTTCACCATGATAAAACGTTTTAGCAAATATACTAGTCCCAACGAATGGTTGCCGTATTGGAGGGCGACCGCACAGCGGAGGGACATAAACAATGGCTAAAACACTGGGGACGCCGTGGCAAAAGCTGGGCCACGAGGTGCCGGCTTCCGAGCTCGAGGGCGTCGACCTGTATTGGCGTGCATCGAATTATCTGTCCGTCGGTCAGATCTACCTTCGCTCTAACCCGCTCATGCGCCCCGACTTTGTCGATGAGAAAACCGGCGAGGTGCGCGACTTCGGTCGCCCGGACGTTAAGCACCGCCTGGTCGGTCACTGGGGCACCACGCCCGGCATCAACTTCCTGTTCGGTCATGTCAACCGCCTCATCGCCGATCACAACCAGAACGCGATCTTCTTGATGGGCCCGGGTCACGGTGGTCCCGCTGGCACCGCCCAGTCGTTGCTCGATGGTACCTACCGCGAGATTCGTCCCGACATTACCAATGACGAGGCCGGCCTGCAGAAGTTCTTCCGCCAGTTTTCCTACCCCGGCGGTATTCCGAGCCATTTTGCGCCTGAGACGCCTGGCTCCATCCACGAGGGCGGCGAGCTCGGCTACACGCTCAGCCACGCCTACGGTGCCGTCATGGATAACCCGAGCCTGCTGGCCGTGGCTGTGGTGGGCGACGGCGAGTCCGAGACCGGTCCGCTCGCGACCTCTTGGCAGTCTAATAAGCTCGTGAACCCGGCAACCGATGGTATCGTCCTGCCGATCCTGCACCTCAACGGCTACAAGATCGCCAACCCCACCATTCTTGCCCGCGTGTCCGACGAGGAGCTCACCAAGTTCTTTGAGGGCATGGGCTATAAGCCGCATTTCTTTGTCGCCGGCTTTGACGACGAGAGCCATGCGAGCATTCATGCGCGTTTCGCCGCCCTGTTCGAGCAGGTCTTCGATGAGATCTGCGACATCAAGGCCACCGCTATGGCTCAGGCCGCTGCGGGCGAGACCGTGGTCCGTCCGGCCTATCCCATGATCGTGTTCCGTACGCCCAAGGGTTGGACCTGCCCCAAGCAGATTGATGGCAAGAAGACCGAGGACTCCTGGCGCGCCCATCAGGTGCCGCTGGCGAGTGCCAAGGACACCCACGAGCACTTCCGCGTGCTGCGCGAGTGGCTGCGCTCCTACAAGCCCGAGGAGCTCTTTACGCCCGAGGGCCAGGTGCGCCCCGAGGTGACGGCCTTTATGCCGACCGGCGAGCTGCGTATCGGCGCCAATCCCAACGCGAACGGTGGCAAGGTACGCCGCGAGCTCGAGCTTCCCGATATTCACGCTCACGAGATCCCCGTCGCAAGTAAGGGCCACGGCTGGGGCTCCACCGAGGCCGCCCGCGTCTTTGGTGAGTACACTGCCGATGTTCTGGCCAAGAACATGGATGTTTTCCGCATCTTCGGTCCCGACGAGACCGCGTCCAACCGCCTGCAGGCTGCCTATAAGGTGACCAAGAAGCAGTGGGATGCCGGTTTCTACGAGGACGATGCTAACGACGAGCTGCTGGCCGGTTCCGGTAAGGTTGTCGAGCAGCTGTCCGAGCACCAGTGCGAGGGCTTCCTCGAGGCCTACGTGCTCACCGGCCGCTCCGGTGTGTGGAGCTCCTACGAGAGCTTTGTCCACGTGGTCGATTCCATGGTCAACCAGCACTGCAAATGGCTCGAAGCAACCAAGCGCGAGATTCCGTGGCGTGCTCCTATCAGCGGCCTCAACATTTTGCTGTCGAGCCATGTCTGGCGCCAGGACCACAACGGCTTTTCGCACCAGGACCCCGGCTTTATCGACCTGCTGCTCAACAAGGCCAACGACACGCATGTCGTGAATGCTTATTATCCGGCCGATGCCAATATGGCCCTTGCTGTGGCCGAGCGCGTCTACCAGTCCACCGACTGCGTCAATGCCATCTTCTGCGGCAAGCAGCCCGCCCCCACCTTCCAGACGGTCGACGAGGCCAAGTCTGAGCTCGCCGAGGGCGTAGCGACTTGGGAGTGGGCATCGACTGCCGACTCGCTCGCCGAGGCCGACGTCGTGGTCGCTACTTGCGGTGACGTGCCGACGCTCGAGGCACTGGCCGCAACCGATATGCTGCGCGGGCTGGGCATCAAGGTCTGGTTTGTCAACGTAGTCGATCTGCTCAAGATCCAGAACGTCTGCGAGAACGACCAAGCCATCAGCGATGAGCGCTGGGCTGAGCTGTTTGGCCGCGGCGAGAAGCCCGTGCTCTTCGCATTCCACGCCTATGCCGGCACGATTCGCCGTCTGATCTGGAACCGTCCCGGCCACGATGCCTTCCGCGTTCACGGCTACGAGGAGAAGGGCTCCACGACCACGCCGTTTGACATGCTGCGCCTGAACAACATGGACCGCTGGGCCCTGGCCGCCGACGTACTGCGCATGGTTGACGCCGATAAGTTTGCCGAGCAGATTGATGAGTGGGAGGCCTTCCGCACCGAGGCCTTTGAGTTCGCGTGCGACGAGGGCTTCGATCACCCGGCCTTTACCGACTGGGTCTGGCCCGACGCCGCAGCCGCAACCGCTGCCGACGGCGTACTCTCCGCAACGCAGCTAACTGCCGGCGACAACGAATAGCATCCGGGACGGTCTCGCGCTGGGGCCGCCTCCGGGCGGGTGCCTTCCTCTGAGAAGTGGGCTTCGCGAACTTCTCAGAGGAAGGCACCCGCCCGGAGGCGGCCTCTCGACCGTTTCGATATGCGGGGGCTGATTCTTTTTTATGTAATGGGGACCTTGCTAACGCTGCCTTAGAAGCCGTGCATCTAACTATGGTTAGCCAAGATTGCATTGCCGGGGCGGGGACGGGGGGGGTTGGTTTTGGTGTTTTCGCACACCACAACAAAACAAAAAAAAACCCCCCCCCCCCCCGCCCCGGCCCTCGTCCGTGAACTTTTCCGCTGGGCGAGCCATAGACACCACGCACCGATGCGGTAAAGCGGCGGCTTGAAATTGGTGCTATATTCGGCTTGAGTTGTTTAATGCTAGTACGGGAGGCTGATATGGGGCTGTTCAAGAAGAAAAACCCGCAGGACGCCTTTGATCCCGATGTGTTTACCATCACGGATACTATTTTGGACCCGCCGCGGTTTACGTTTTTGCCGGCCATCTACCAGGATGCCGCGCGTCGCAAGTGGGCCGTGCATCAGCGCGGTGCGCAGCCGAAGATCTTTGACTATGCGGACGTTTTGCAGTGCGAAGTGGCCGAGGCGGGCGATCCGGAGGCCGAGGAAGTGGTCTCAAAACAGGAATTTGCCCAGCGTATCCTGGCAAATCCTGCCAAGGCGGCGAAAATAAACGCTGCCAAGCGTAATATGTGTCTTGGTATGGGCGTTGTTGTGGCGGTTCAGACGGGAAAAGACGAGGTTTCCAAATTAGAGATTCCCGTTATGACCGACGAAGTCAAACGCGATTCAAGTCTATATAAGTCGTATCGGAATGTTGCCGAGAAGATCAAGGCCGAATTTGATGCCATGGGAGGGCTGGTCTAATTTTGGCGGCATACGTTTCTGAATGAGGAGTCTGTGCAATGGCAGGCGAATCTTATGCAATTCCCCCCAAAGATCGTGCTGTTGAGGGAATTCTTTGGTATATCCAGCACCACCAGCTTGCCGGCGGCGATCGCCTGCCGGCCGAGCGCGTGCTGTGCGAAGAGATCGGCGTTTCGCGTACAGCGTTGCGCGCCGGTATCACGCGGCTCATCTCTTGTGGAACGCTCGAGAGCCGTCGCGGATCGGGTACGTATGTGTGTCCTCCCAAGCCGCTGAACATCTTCCAGGAAACGTATAACTTCTCCGATGCTGTGCGGACTGCCGGCCTGCACCCCTCTTCTCGTCTGGTTTCCACCGGGACCATCGAGGCGGATGAGGCGCTTGCCGACAAGCTTGGGGTGTCTGTAGGCGCTCCTTTGCTCCGCATGCAGCGCGTTCGACTTATAGAGGGCGAGCCGGCGTCAATCGAGACGGCTCACGTTAACCTGTCCCTGTGCCCATCGCTTACCGAGCACGATTTTGAGTGCGAGAGCCTTTACGATGTCTTGCTCAAAGAAGGTGGCGTGCGTGTTGAGCATGGACGTGAGCATATCTCCATCTCGCGTTTGAACGTCGAGGAGGCCGAGCTGCTCCAGCAAGAAGAGGGAACGCCGGTGTTCTATGAGAGCTCGATCGAATTTGATAAGGACATGCGTTTTGTGGAGCATTGCAAATCGGTGATTTTGCCCACAAAGTTCCGCTTTGCCGATAACGGCGAAAAGAACGGAATGAGAAGCGTGGCAGGTGAACAATGGCTGAAACAGTAGATGCCACCCCGGTTTATATGCGCATTCGACGCCGCATCGAGGAACGTATCGAGCGCGGTATATATCCCACGGGTTCCATGATTCCGTCCGAAAAAGACCTCGCCGAGGAATTTGGTACGACACGCTTGACCATCCGAAGCGCTGTCGATGAGCTGGTTCGGCGCGGGCAGATTCGACGCGTCCGCGGAAAGGGCGCGTTTGTGGCGCAGAAAGTACCCGTTGCCTACGAGCGAACAGGAGGCTTTCGCGAGTCGGTTCGTGCTTCGGGCGGCGAGCCGTCCGTCCGTATCCTCGCGCGTTCCAAGCGTTATGCGGGCCCATATTATGCCAACCTGTTTGGCATTGCCGAGGACGATTTGTTGTATTCGATTCGGCGTTTGAACTGCGTCAACGGCGATCCCGTATCGATTGAGATGGCGTTCATCCCGTGCCGGCTGTTTCCCACAATCGAAGATATTGACGTGTCGGTCTTCAGCTTGTACGAGACCTATGAGATGCTAGGCCGAAAGCCGGTCATGGCTCAGGAGAAGCTCGATATCGAGGCGGTGGGCGCACGCGACGCGGGCTTGCTTGGCTTGGAACAAGGGGATCTTGTTTTGCTTTTGGAATGCGTGAGCTATGACGCGAGCGGTCAGGCTATCGAGTATGTAAAGTCCTTCAATCGTGGCGATGCGGGCGGCTACACCTATACGTACTAGCTGGGGCTTTGCATCGCGCGCGGTAACAGCCGGTCTGTTTGGGCAATTTGACCGACTGTATATACAACCTTACATGGCTCAAAATCGACCGTTCGCCGAAGGGGATAAATTAATCGACAAAGAGGTATCAAAAAGCCGTAACCTGTAACTGTGATTGGTATCAAATACTAATGATTTGTTACGAGGTGAGACGATGAAGATGCTCGATTACGTTCAGCTTGCCCATGTGCGTATGGGAGAGAACCTCGAGCGTTCGTCTGAGCTGGTAGCGCAGCTCGTTGATATTTTCCAGTCCGGTTCTTTTGACGCGCTGCGCATCGTTGCTTCGGGTTCGTCGCGCCATGCTGCGGATTGCGCCCGCGATTACCTGCAAGATGCGCTGCAGATGCAGGTGTCCGTCGTGACGCCCGAGGCCTTCGTCGATTTTGAACACACCTATCCACAGCATGCGCTTAACATTGCCGTCTCGCAGAGCGGCTATTCAACCAATACGATTGCGGCGCTCGATTACATGCGCGCACACGATATGGCTGCAGTTGCGCTCACGGCAAACGTCGAGGCACCCATCAAGGAATACGCTGACATCGTTCTTGACTACGGTGTGGGCGTCGAGTCGGTGGACTTTGTGACTCTGGGCGTCGAGGTTCTCGTTGAGTACCTGGTGCTCTTTGGTATTTACGGCGGTCAGGCGCGCGGAACGATTGACGCCAAGGGCGTTGCCCAGCGTCTTGACGACCTGCGCGAGGCTATCCAGGCCAATGCCGTGATGTGCAAGACCGCCGAGGCATATGTCCAAGACCACATGCTCGAGCTTTCTGAGCACACGCCCGCTATGGTCGTCGGCAACGGCCCCAACTACGGTGTTGCCGAGGAGGCGGCGCTCAAGCTGAGCGAGACCATCAAGATTCCTGCCATGCATCACGAAGGCGAGGAGTTCGTCCACGGTCCCGAGATGCAGATCGTTCCGGGCTATCTGGTGTTTATCGTCGACGATCCGCAGGGGTCGGAGCGTCTTGCGGATATCGCCGATGCGCTATCGAACGTTACGGCAAAAACGGTGCTGCTCACGGCCCATCCCAAGGGTAGGGCTCACGAGGTTGCGGTGCCTCAGGTGGCTCCGCTGCTCAGCGCAATTCCCAATCTTGTGTTCTTCCAGACGGTTGCGGCCATGATCGCCGAGCGTCTGAAGTCATGGGACGTGCACCCGTATCTCGATGCCGTCTCCAAGCAAATGGAGGTCAAGGCAGAGGGCTACGAAGAGTCAATCAATGCGCTTAAGGCCAAAGCGGCTGAGTGTTACGGAATGTAAGCGGGTTTTGATGCCCGTTGGCATGGGGGATGTGGAAACAACCCCAGAAAGGAGAGACAAATGAAGGAAACCGAGAAGATCGAGATCATGCATTTCGACCAGGAGGGCTACCTCGAGGACGGCAAGGCGCTCTACGAGACCGGCAAGAAGATGACCGCGCTCGCCGACAAGGTCGCCGACGAGGGCTACGACGCCGTGTTCCTGATGGGCGTCGGCGGCACCTGGGACGAGCTCATGCAGCTCGAGTACCTCATGAACAAGTTCGGCGACCGCGACCTCGAGGTCTACCTGATCCACGCCGCCGAGTGGAACGTCTCCGGCCACAAGCGCATGACCGAGAAGTCCGTCGTGCTCACCGCCTCCGAGTCCGGCACCACCCCCGAGGTCCTCGAGGCCGTCAAGAAGATGAAGGGCATGGGCGTGCGCGTCTACGCCATGACCAAGCCCGAGGGCCCGATCGGCCAGGCCGTCGGCGCCGAGAACTGCGTCGCCATGGCTTCCGACCATGGTTCGGGCGGCTGCGAGAAGGGCTACTACCTCGCCGACTGCTTCGGCCTGCGCCTGCTCAACCGCCGCGGCTGCTTCCCCAAGTTCGACCTGTTCATCGAGCAGACCAAGGACATCTGGAAGGACATGCTCGACATCCGCAAGCGCTTCGAGCCGCGCGCCGAGGAGCTCGCCAAGAAGTACGCCCTGGCCCCCTACACCATGTTCATCGGCTCGGGCGCCCTGTGGGGCGAGACGATCCTGTTCTCGATGTGCATCCTCGAGGAGATGCAGTGGAAGCGCACCCGCTACATCACCTCGGCCGACTTCTTCCACGGCACCCTCGAGCTCGTGGAGCCCGGCGTCCCCGTGTTCCTGTTCATGGGCGAGGACGAGAACCGCAAGCTCGACGAGCGCGTCCGCGCCTTCCTGACCCGCGGCGTGACCGGCGACACCGACATCAACATCATCGACACCGCCGAGTTCGCGATCCCCGGCCTTGACGACGAGTTCCGCGTCATCGTCTCCCCGTGGATTCTGACGGTGCTCGTGACCGACCGCCTGGCTCGCTACTACGAGACGGTCACCAAGCACAACCTCAAGTATCGTCGCTACTATCACCAGTTCGACTACTAAAGAAAACGGGTGCGGGAACGTGCCGGGCTATTGAGAGGAACACAGAATGAGACAGTACATTATCGCCAGCCATGCGCACTTCGCCACCGGCATCAAGGAGAGCGTCGAGCTGCTTTCGGGCGCTCGCGACAACGTCCACGATCTTTCGATGTTCGTCGATGGCCGCATGGACGTGGCCGAGGAGGCCCAAAAACTGCTGGCAGGCATGTCTGCCGACGATGATGTTGTTGTCTGCACCGACCTCTTTGGCGGCAGCGTTAACAACGAGTTCACCAAGATCGTCCAGACGCGTCCCCGCACGTACCTCGTTACCAACATGAACCTTCCTCTGCTCATTCAGCTGCTGTTCTCTGACGAGTCGGCGCCGGTTGAGGAGACGATTCGCGCCATCGTCGCTGCGGACGATACGCGCGTGAAGTTTGTCAACGATCTTTTGGTCGATGGCGACGAGGAAGAAGAGTTCTAATCCGCAGCACCTACTGACACGCCGTAAGACGGCACAAGACCTTTGGGGGGTCACATTATGATTCAGCTACTTCGCGTTGACCATCGCCTGCTTCATGGCCAGGTCGCAGTTTCCTGGGTTCAGGGCCTTGGCTCCAACTGCATCTTCTGCGTGGGCGATAAGGTCGCTAACGACCCGGTGTGGAAGACGACGCTCAAGATGGGCAAGCCTGCCGGCTGCAAGCTCGTCATCAAAGATATGGCGAATGCCATCGAGGCCATTAACTCGGGTGTGACTGACAAATACAAGATGATCATCTGCGTCGCCACCATCGCTGAGGCAAAGCAGCTTGTTGAGGGCTGCCCGCAGATCAAGTCGGTCAACCTGGGCAACACCAAGCCCAAGGACGAGAAGCGCCCCGATGCTCGTCAGGTCTCTCGTCAGATCTTCCTGACTGCGGCCGAGGAAGCCGATGTGCGCGAGATGCTGAGCCGCGGCGTCGAGGTCGAGATTCGTCCTCTGGCCGACGACCCCAAGGTCGACTGCGCCAGCGTGCTCTAGGCGTTTAATTTCGAAGAGCCTGCGGGTTCTTCGTAGTGTCCTATTAGGAAAGGGGGATGTATGCTTGTCCAAGCAATCCTCATCGGACTTATCGCCGCGTTTGGTAAGTTCGACTACCAGCTCGGTACGCTCTATGCGTTCCGCCCCATCGTCCTGTGCCCGCTCGTGGGCCTGGTGCTGGGGGACCTGCAGTCCGGCCTCGCGATCGGTGCGAGCCTGGAGCTGCTGTTCATGGGCTCGATCTCCATCGGTGCCTACGTGCCGCCCGATGAGACGATCGGCGGCGTGCTCGCCTGTGCCTTCGCTATCCAGCTGGGCCAGAGCACCGAGGCAGCCATCGCGCTCGCTATGCCCATCGCCACGCTGTGCCTTGCCATCAAGAACATCCTCAACGCCGCCCTGCCGATTTTGGTTGACCGCGCCGATGTTTTCTCTGCCCAGGGCAACCTTAAGGGCGTCTATGCGATGCACTTCCTGATCGGTTCCACCGGTATCATCATGGCGTTCCTGTTGTGCTCGCTGTCGTTCTATCTGGGTGCTGACGCCATCCAGGGCGTGCTCGACTTCATCCCGCCCTTTGTCCTTGCTGGCTTTGGCGTTGCCGCCAACATCCTGCCGGCCATGGGCTTCGCCATGCTCGGCCGCCTTGTGCTCACCAAGCAGCTCGTGCCCTTCTACTTCCTGGGCTTCCTGCTGTGCTCCTACGCCAACGTGCCCGTCCTGGGCGTCGCCCTGATCGCCATCATCATCGGCATCGACAAGTTCGACCTGCTCGGCCTGGGCGGAGCCCAGCCCCAGCTCTCCGCGGAAGGGGATGAGGACGATGACTTCTAGTCCCGAGAACAAGATCACGCGCTCCGACCTCGTCAAGAGCGCCGTCAACGTCGGCGCCCTGGGCATGGAGTTCTCCTGGACCTACTACAAGCAGATGAACATCGCCTTCTGCCTGATGGTCGCCAACATGCTCAAGAAGATCTACGCCGGCCGCCCCGACGACTACGCCGAGGCCCTGCACCGCCACTGCGCGTTCTTCAACATCACCGTCCAGTTCGCCCCGTTCGTCGGCGGCATCGCGATGGCCATGGAGGAGAAGGTCGCCCGCGGCGAGATCGAGCCCGAGAGCGTCAATGACGTCAAGGCCGCCCTCATGGGCCCGCTGTCCGGCATCGGCGACTCCATCTTCCTGTCGACGCTGCGCGTGGTCGCCGCCGCGGTGGGCATCAGCCTGTGCCAGGCCGGCAACCCCTTCGGCCCCATCGCCTTCCTGCTCATCTACAACGTCCCCGGCTTCGCGCTGCGCGTCTGGGGCGCCGTCAAGGGCTACGAGCTGGGCGTGGGCTTCCTGGACGAGGCCCAGAGGACCGGCCTCATGCAGAAGATCATGACCTGCGTGGGAATCGTGGGCGTCATGGTCGTGGGCGCCATGTGCAAGGACATGTTCTGGGCCAGCATCCCGGTGGCCATCGGCTCGGGCGAGGACGCCCAGACCCTCCAGGACATCCTGGACGGCATCATGCCCGGCATGCTCGGCATGCTCGCCTTCTGGCTGTACTACTGGCTGCTGTCCAAGAAGATCAACCCCATGGTGCTGATCGTGGCCACCATGGCCGTGGGCATCGTCGGCGCGTTCTTCGGCGTGCTGGCGTAGGTTCCTGCGTTCTATTCTGCCCCCAAGGGAAACGGCGACCCATTGCGGTCGCCGTTTTTTATTACCGAAAGCTAGCTGGAGGTGCTTCGTGATTCGATCTGACAATCCACCCGATAATGGCGTGAGCGGGGCGATGTATCTATTTGGCACGGCGCTCTTGTGGAGTTTTATCGGCATCCTCGTTCGCGCCAATTCGCAGTCAGCTCTTTTGATCGGTGCCGTTACGGCAATATTTATGGCGCTCTTTATCCTGCTCGTCGGCAGGCCCGTCTTTCGCGTCAGCCGTCTTATTGTCCTTGTGGCCGTCTGCAACTTCGTGACGGGCACCACGTTTAACTTTGCCAACCAGCTCACGACGGTCGGCAACGCGATCGTTTTGCAGTACACCTCGATGATTTTCGTTATCGTGTATCAATCGCTCGCAACTCGCACGTTGCCCTCGCCTGCGAAGATTGCCTCCGTGGTGGTTGCTTTTACGGGTATGGGACTTTTCTTTTTAGGTGATTTGAGTGCCGAGGGCATGCTCGGAAATCTGCTTGCCGTCATTTCGGGCGCCACCTTTGGGCTGTGTTTCTTTTTAAACTCTCGCCCCGATGCGTCGCCTATGGTGTCCTCGCTCATCTCCTGCGGCATCTCGATACTTCCGATCGTCTATTTTGCCGGCGACCTAGGATCCGTGAAACCCTTTGAGTGGGGGCTTATGCTGGTGCATGGCCTTTTTTGCAGCGGCCTTGCGAGTGTGCTGTATGCCAAGGGGATTGCGCGCACCAACGCGTTTGCGGCCAACTTGGTTTGCATGAGTGAGGTCGTGCTCGCTCCCTGCTGGTCGGCGCTCCTCTTTGGCGAGGTCTTTCGCTGGAACGAGTTTTTGGGCGCAGCGATTATCGTTTTGGTGATTATGGCCAACTTGGCATCCGATGCCTTTGGCGATGGCTTTCTGGTGACGCTTGTCCTCCATCGAAACAAAGAGCGCGCCTGACGGGATACGTCTGCCGTTTACGGTAAAAAACACTCCGCTGAGCGAGTGGTATTAAATAGTAAGAACCTGCATACCTATAATTGGTGTCAAATCATTTGTGCCTGGCATGGGTGTTAGCAGCACACCAGGTACGCTTCGAGCCGTGGAATCGAACTCCCGGAATTGATATCAACAACGCGCGCGACGGGAGTGACGACGGTTCGAGATTCCTTATTGGGAGGAATTATGCTTGTCCAAGCAATACTCGTCGGCTTAGTCGGAGCGTTTGGATGCCTCGACTACCAGCTCGGCACCCTCTACGCGTTCCGCCCCATCGTCCTGTGCCCGCTCGTGGGCCTGGTGCTGGGGGACCTGCAGACTGGCCTTGCCGTTGGCGCCAGCCTGGAGTTGCTGTTCATGGGCTCGATCTCCATCGGCGCCTACGTGCCGCCTAACGAAACCGTCGGCGGCGTGCTCGCCTGCGCGTTTGCCATTCAGCTCGGTCAGGGTACCGAGACGGCCATCGCGCTCGCCATGCCCATCGCCGTCCTTGCACTGACGATCGGCAACATTACCAATGCCTTGTTCCCTGTGTTTGTCGATATGGCAGACAAGTTCGCCCTCAAGGGAAACCTCAAAGGCATCTACGCCGTTCATTGGGGAATTGGAATCTGGGGCTGCGTCGAGTACTTCCTGCTGTGCGGCGGCGCCTTCTATTTGGGTTCCGACGCCATCCAGGGCCTGCTCGACTTCATCCCGCCCTTCATCATCGACGGTTGCGGCGTTGCCGCCAACATCCTGCCTGCCATGGGCTTCGCCATGCTCGGCCGCCTTGTGCTCACCAAGCAGCTCGTGCCCTTCTACTTCCTGGGCTTCCTGCTGTGCTCCTACGCCAACGTGCCCGTCCTGGGCGTCGCCCTGATCGCCATCATCATCGGCATCGACAAGTTCGACCTGCTCGGCCTGGGCGGAGCCCAGCCCCAGCTCTCCGCGGAAGGGGATGAGGACGATGACTTCTAGTCCCGAGAACAAGATCACGCGCTCCGACCTCGTCAAGAGCGCCGTCAACGTCGGCGCCCTGGGCATGGAGTTCTCCTGGACCTACTACAAGCAGATGAACATCGCCTTCTGCCTGATGGTCGCCAACATGCTCAAGAAGATCTACGCCGGCCGCCCCGACGACTACGCCGAGGCCCTGCACCGCCACTGCGCGTTCTTCAACATCACCGTCCAGTTCGCCCCGTTCGTCGGCGGCATCGCGATGGCCATGGAGGAGAAGGTCGCCCGCGGCGAGATCGAGCCCGAGAGCGTCAATGACGTCAAGGCCGCCCTCATGGGCCCGCTGTCCGGCATCGGCGACTCCATCTTCCTGTCGACGCTGCGCGTGGTCGCCGCCGCGGTGGGCATCAGCCTGTGCCAGGCCGGCAACCCCTTCGGCCCCATCGCCTTCCTGCTCATCTACAACGTCCCCGGCTTCGCGCTGCGCGTCTGGGGCGCCGTCAAGGGCTACGAGCTGGGCGTGGGCTTCCTGGACGAGGCCCAGAGGACCGGCCTCATGCAGAAGATCATGACCTGCGTGGGAATCGTGGGCGTCATGGTCGTGGGCGCCATGTGCAAGGACATGTTCTGGGCCAGCATCCCGGTGGCCATCGGCTCGGGCGAGGACGCCCAGACCCTCCAGGACATCCTGGACGGCATCATGCCCGGCATGCTCGGCATGCTCGCCTTCTGGCTGTACTACTGGCTGCTGTCCAAGAAGATCAACCCCATGGTGCTGATCGTGGCCACCATGGCCGTGGGCATCGTCGGCGCGTTCTTCGGCGTGCTGGCGTAAGGGCCCGGCTGCATAGACTGTCATTGCAAACTGGTAAGGGGATGGAGCGGGCCTATGCCCTCCATCCCCTTTTTGTATAGAAGGAGTTCGTATGTTCGCGAGGGATCGCGAAGCAATGCGCCTGACGCCGGCAGAGGTCAGGCTGATTCTTATTGAGTCCCTGCAATGGTGCGCCAACAACGCGGTCTACTTTTTAGGGCTTATCGGCGCGGCGACGTATGATTTGGCTGGCACGGCCTTTTTGGTTGCTGCCATTACGCTCGTACGCAATCTTATGACGTCGGCGGGCAATATGGTGTCGGGCTCGGTCATCGACCGCTTTGGACCGCGCCGGACGTCGTTTGTGACGTGCATGATTACGGCGGTGCTATCGCTTGGCGTGGGGTTGGCGCCGTTGTCTGTCCACGGGCTTGTGTTTGCCGCGTGCGTCTTGGGGCTTGCGGGCGGCTTTATCAACACCTGTACGCATGCGTTTCCGGGATACCTGGAGTCGACCACCGAGGGCCGTACCCGCGTGAACGGTCTCATGGTGTTCTACAGCAATATCGCCTATACCGCTGGCCCGCTGCTCGGTGGTGCCATCGTGAGCTGTTTTGCCACGCAATCGGTCTATCTGCTCATGGCGGGCATGATGGGTGTGGCGGCCGTGCTCTCCTTGGGCTGTCACGAGTGTGTTGCTCCCGCAAAAGGGGAGAAGCTGAAGGGCGGCATTCTGGGCGGCATGGCCGAGGGCGCGCGACTTACGTTTCGCGACCACGACCTGCGCCTTATCTTTATCTCGGGCTTTCTGGGCTTCTTTGCGTTTGGCGCGTTCGATTCGCTGGAGTCGTTGTTCTATCGCGATGTGCTCAACGTGGATATCGTCTGGCTGGGCTGGCTGTCCTCGGTCGTGGGCCTCACTTCCTCGGTGGGCGCGTTCATCCTGACCAAGCTTTCTGCCCGCCATGTCAACCTGCGATTGCTGCTCGGCGCGCTCATGGCCGTGGGCATTGGGTCCATGGTGTACGTGGGCACCGATATGCTGGGGGTCGCGATTATCGGTCAGGCGATTAACGGTCTGGCCTGGGGATTCCTGGAACCGCTGCAGATGATCTTGATTCAGGAGCGCGCTGACATCAAATACCTGGGCCGCATTACCGGCTTTGTGCGTTTTGGCCTGATGAGCGCCGGTGTGCTGCCGCTGCTGGCGGCTCCTTTTTTGGCGGAGGCTTTGGGCGTCCAAGCGGTGCTATTTGGGGCATCGACCATTATTGCGCTGGTAGGAACGCTGTTCTTTGTCACACAAGGGAGGCGCCAGAGGTGTTAGCTATACATTCAATTCTAATTTAATACCACTCACCAGAGAATTTCGACCGTTCACCGAGGATTGGAACAGATTGATAAGTGGTATTAAAAACACCTTAGGTGTATGTCTATAATTGGTATCGAAAAGAAACGCGATGTATAGAGTCGCGTGCAGGACAGAAAGGAAAAGCCATGAAGGAAACCGAGAAGATCGAGATCATGCACTTTAGCCAGGAGGGCTATCTCGAGGACGGCAAGAACGTCTATGAGACCGGCAAGAAGATGATCGAGCTCGCCGACAAGGTCGCCGACGAGGGCTACGACGCCGTGTTCCTGATGGGCGTCGGCGGCACCTGGGACGAGCTCATGCAGCTCGAGTACCTCATGAACAAGTTCGGCGACCGCGACCTCGAGGTCTACCTGATCCACGCCGCCGAGTGGAACGTCATGGGCCACAAGCGCATGACCGAGAAGTCCGTCGTGCTCACCGCCTCCGAGTCCGGCACCACCCCCGAGGTCCTCGAGGCCGTCAAGAAGATGAAGGAAAAGGGCATTCGCGTCTACGCCATGACCAAGCCCGAGGGCCCCATCGGCCAGGCTGTCGGCGCCGAGAACTGCGTCAAGATGGCTTCCGATCACGGTAACGGCGGCTGCGAGATGGGCTACTACCTCGCCGACTGCTTCGGCCTGCGCCTGCTCAACCGCCGCGGCTGCTTCCCCAAGTTCGATAAGTTTATTGAGCAGACCAAGGATGTTTGGACCCACCTGGTCGACATCCGCAAGAGCTTCGAGCCGCGCGCCGAGGAGCTCGCCAAGAAGTACGCCCTGGCCCCCTACACCATGTTCATCGGCTCCGGCGCCCTGTGGGGCGAGACCATCCTGTTCTCGATGTGCATCCTCGAGGAGATGCAGTGGAAGCGCACCCGCTACATCACCTCGGCCGACTTCTTCCACGGCACCCTCGAGCTCGTGGAGCCCGGCGTCCCCGTGTTCCTGTTCATGGGCGAGGACGAGAACCGCAAGCTCGACGAGCGCGTCCGCGCGTTCCTCAACCGCGGCGTGACCGGCGACACCGACATCAACATCATCGACACCGCCGAGTTCGCGATCCCCGGCCTTGACGACGAGTTCCGCGTCATCGTCTCCCCGTGGATCCTCTCCTCGCTGATTACCGATCGCCTTGCCGCTTACTACGAGACGGTCACCAAGCACAACCTTAACTATCGCCGCTACTATCACCAGTTCGACTACTAAGAGCAAATAACGTTTGTGTAATTGGGCCCCGCTCCTATATGGAACGGGGCCTCGTTTAGGTTGGAGAGTAATTATGAGCTACCCCCTGCTTGCCGTCATGAATATCAGCCATCGTTATTTTGACCTTGAGGAATTCTTTTCTTCGGCAGCGGCCTCGGGCTACACGTGTTGCGAGCTTTGGACCGGGGCGATGCATCTGTATGTCGATTGCCATGGATACGATTCGCTCGAGCAGGTGCGAAAGCTGTCGCAGCGGTATGGGGTTCGGATTGTGGGGCTTTGTCCCGAACAGAACAACCCCAAGCCGTGGAATATCGCGGCGCGCGGGAATGAGGCGCGTGCCCGCACGCTCGCGTACTTTAAGAACGTTGTGGATATCGCGGCGGAACTTGGAGCCGAGCAGGTCATGGTCTCGAGCGGCTGGGCATTTTTGAACGAACCGATCGAGGACGCGTGGGGTCGCAGCGCCTCGATGCTGCGTGCGATTGCCGAGCATGCGGGAGAGCGCGGCGTGCGACTGGTGCTCGAGGCCCTACAGCCGGTTGAGTCGATGATCGTGAACTCGGCGGCCGACACGAAGCGCATGATCGAGGCGGTTGATCATCCGGCACTTAAGGCGTGTCTGGATTTGGGCGCTATGGCGGTGGCGGGGGATACCATCGACGATTATTTCGATCTGCTTGGCGAAGATGTCGCCCATGTGCATTTTGTCGATGTTGCGGCAAACGGCACGACGCATCTTGCCTGGGGTGACGGCGACCGCGATATGCGCGCCGACCTGGATAGGCTGGTGGCGCGCGGCTATCGCGGAGTTGTTTCGGCCGAGACCTATGACTGGCGCTATTTTGCCGACCCCGCAGCTGCCGATGCGCAGGTAATGGCAGAGTATCGTCGTGCGATTGGCGCCTAAGTGGGACAGGGCGCCGAGCTGGCGTTTGGCGAATTTTAGTTTGGCGCTCCCTGAGAAATGGGACAGGCTTTCCGCTTGAAGCCCAACCGGAAAGCCTGCCCCGGAATGAGCTTCCAGAATGGGATGTACTTTCCGTATGCGGTCCCATCCGGAAAGTACATCCCATTCCAAGCCCAAATTCCGGGACGCACTTTCCGCTGAAGACCTCAACCGGAAACCGCATCCCGTTCTGGACTGTAATTTCGGGGCGCAGTTTCCGCCAGAAGTCTCAACCGGAAACCGCATCCCAGTTTTTGGCTGGCGGGCGGGATGTGCCTCCTCCAATGTTTCCAAATGAATACGCTGTGAGCCGAGGGGGACGGTTCTCCCCGCAAGCACTCTAGTATGCTAAAGTACCCAGAAGACCGGCGGAGCTATGCCGGTCTTTCGTTCTATATGAAACGCAGTATGAGGAGGCTCACCAGATGACGGCCACACCGTGGGGATTCCGGGACATATTGCCCGAGGAGGCTCAGGCACGCGAGGAGATCGCGTATACGGTGAAGGGCTGCTTAAGGGAGCATCATTACCTTCCGGTCGAGACGCCGCTGCTCGAGGACAAGGGTTCGCTCGAGGAGGGCGGCCTCATTGCGGACACGCCGTTTAAGCTCTTTGATGACGACGGCCGCCTGCTGGTGGTCCGTCCCGACAACACGCTGCCGATCGTGCGCCTGGTTTCGACCCGCATGCGTGCGGCCGATCTGCCCCTGCGCCTTCGCTACGAGGCGCCGGTGGTTCGCGAGTGCCAGCGCCATGCCGGTGGCTCGCGTCAGTTTACGCAGCTGGGCTTTGAGCTTATCGGTGCGGGCGATACCGCGGGCGATGTAGAGATTGTTTCGCTGGTGGCCGAGGCCGTGCGTAAGCTGGCGCTTCCCGATGCTCGTATTATCGCAGGTAGCGTGCGTCCTTTTAAGGAGCTGCTCGCGGCGTGCGAGGATCGCGAGCTGGCAGCCGAGGCCCTGCGCTGCGTGCATGCCAACGACTTTGTGGGCCTCGATGCCCGCGTGGCTGCCAGCACCGAGTCTGATGCCGTCAAGGCCGCCATTAGCGAGCTGCCGCGCCTGCACGGTGGTGCCGAGGTGCTCGACCGCGTGGACGCGCTGCTGGAGGCCGCCGGTATCGTCGCGCCGCCGACGCGCGAGCTGCGTGCCCTGGTCGAGGGTTTGGCTCCCGAGGACGCCCAGGTGCTGTCGTTCGATTTCTCCATCATGAACTCTTTCGATTACTACACGGGCCTGGTCTTTAAGGCCTATGCCGGTGGCTTGCCCGATCCGGTGGGTTCGGGCGGACGCTACGACTCCATCTTTACCGGCGCATTTGGCGACGGCATCGAGGTGCCGGCGGCGGGCTTTGCCTTTTCGCTTGAGCGTTTGGAGGCCGCGCGTACCTCGGCAGAGGAAACCGCTTCCGACGGCGATCACGCCGCGGGCCGTGGCGCCGAGGGCCCGCTGCGCATTGCCGTGCCCAAGGGCTCGCTTAAGGCAGACACGCTCGACGTGCTCGAGGCCGCGGGCCTGGACGTCTCTGAGTTGCGTGACCCCGGCCGTCACCTGATTGTGCGCGGTCGCGACATGCGTGCCGGTGAGGGCGCGATCGGCGATATCGAGTTTGTTATCGTGCGACCCAGCGATGCGCCCGCCTTTGTGGGCTGCGGTGGCGCCGATTGCGGCATCTGCGGCTGGGACTCGCTCATCGAGGCCGACCTCAACCTGCTGCAGCTGGTCGATCTGGGCTATGGCCTGTGCACCTTTATCGAGGCAGAGCCCGCGTGGCGCGCCGGTCAGGCCGAGCGCAACTATGCCCGCCGCGGGTCGCTTCGCGTGGCAACCAAGTATCCGCGCATCGCGAGTGCCTGGTATGCCGAGCGCGGTGTGAACGCCGATATCGTTTCGCTGCACGGCAACATCGAGCTGGGCCCCATTGTCGGCATGACCGATCGCATCGTGGATATTACCGCCACGGGTGCCACGCTGCGCGACAACGATTTGGTCATCACCGGCCGCATTATGGACTGCACGGCGCGCTTTTTTGTCAACCCGGGTGCCGCTCGCTTAGATCCGCGCGTACGCAATCTGGCAGATCGCTTGGCGGCGGCCGTTAAGGACAAGCATTTTGAGCCCGTTGCGGGCTCGGCACAATAGCGCGAGCACGCACGGGCGCCCCAACGTCTGGGCTGCGGGCCGATTGGCGCCGCCGCCCGGCCTCTCGTTTTTCGAACACAACCTCGACCGATAGGGGATACCGATATGAAGACTATCAAGCTTGCTCCCGGTGAGCGTCTCGTTACCAACCAGCTCAACCGTAAGGGCGTGCTGCCGCAAAACATCGTCGACGCCGCCCGCGATATCGTGGCCAACGTGCGCGCCAACGGCGATGCCGCGGTGCGCGACTACTGTCAGCGTTTTGACGGTGTAGAGCTGCAGAGCTTCCGTCCGCCGCAAGAGCAGATCGATGCCGCGCTCGAGGGCCTCGATCCGGCCTTTGTTGCGGCGCTCGAGAAGGCTGCGCGCCAGATTCGCGAGTTCCACCAGCGCGAGGTCGAGCAGAGCTGGTTTACCACGCGTGCAGACGGCACCATGCTCGGCGTTAAGGTGACCCCGCTTGCGGCGGCCGGCATCTACGTGCCGGGCGGTCGCGCGCAGTATCCCTCCACGGTGCTCATGAATGCCATTCCCGCCAAGGTCGCCGGCGTCGAGCGCGTGGTCATGGTGACCCCGCCGCAAAAAGATGGCCTGATCAACCCCTACACGCTCGCCGCGGCAAAGCTCGGCGGCGTGGACGAAATCTATATGGTGGGCGGCGCCCAGGCCGTGGCCGCGCTGGCGTACGGTACCGAGACCATTCCTCGCGTCGACAAAATCACCGGTCCGGGCAACGCCTTTGTTGCCGCGGCCAAGCAGATTGTCTCGGGCGACGTGGGCATCGACATGGTCGCCGGCCCCTCCGAGGTCTGCGTGCTGGCAGATGCCACGGCCAAGCCCATGGTGGTCGCGGCCGACCTGATGGCCCAGGCCGAGCACGATCCGCTAGCAGCCTGCTATCTGGTGACCTGCGACGAGCAGTTTGCGCGCGAGGTCGAGGCGGGTATCGACATTTTGGTGGCACAGTCCCCGCGTGCCGAGATCACGCGCGCCTCGCTCGACAACGAGGGCACCATCGTGGTGGCCGCCGATATGGCTGCTGCCGTCGAGGCGGTGAACACCGTGGCGCCCGAGCACCTGGAGCTGCACTGCAAGGATGCGATGGGCCTGCTCGGCGGCATTCGCAACGCCGGCGCCATCTTTGTGGGCGCTTGGAGCTCCGAGTCGCTTGGCGATTATGTTGCCGGCCCCAACCACACGCTGCCGACCGGTGGCACGGCCATGTTCTCCAACCCGCTTTCGGTCGAAGAATTCGTCAAGCGCTCGAGCGTCATTTGCTATACGCCCGAGGGCCTGCTCTCGGACGCTCCCGCGACGCAGCGCCTGGCCGAGGCCGAGGGCCTGTGGGCGCACGCGCTTTCCGCCGCGCTGCGTCGCCGTGTGCTGGAGCAGGGCGAGGGTGCCGTGAGTGCTGAGTCTCTGGCCGCGGCCGACCTGACCAAGGTCGCCTGGCCGGGCGACGCCGTGGCGACGGTCGCCGAGGGTGTGGACCTAGCGGCTGCAAGCGCGGATGGCGCTGGCGCGACCGGCGAGGAGGCCTAATATGGCCGAGCTGACGTCTCGCATGAAGGAGCTCGTCCAGCCCTACTTGGCTGGCATTGAGCCCTACAACCCCAACTTTACGCCCACGCGCATCAACCTTTCGGCCAACGAGAACACCTATCCCGTGCCGGCTGGCGTGCGCGAGGCGGTCGACGCCGCCCTGGCTGCCACGCCGCTCAACCGCTACCCCGATCCCATGTCGAACGACCTGCGCGACGAGCTTGCCGCTTGGCATGGCGTGGCGCGCGAGAATATCTGCGTGGGCAACGGCGGCGACGAGCTGCTCTATAACTACCTGCTGGCGTTTGGCGGCGCGGGGCGGACCCTGCTCAACTGCCCGCCGTGTTTTAGCGAGTATGCGTTCTTTGCGTCGCTCTGTCAGACCGAGGTGTGCGACGTGTGGCGCGACCCGGCGACCTTTGAGCTCGACCAGGCTGCCGTGCTAGCGGCGGCGCCCGAGTGCAACTTGGCCATTGTGACCTCGCCCAATAACCCCACGGGTGACGTGGCACCGCTCGACTTTGTCGCGGCCCTGTGCGATGCGTGCCCCGGCATGGTGATGGTCGACGAGGCCTACGTTGAGTTCGCCGACGCTTCGTTTGGCGCGGTCACCACAGCGCAGGGACTTATCGCCGAGCATCCCAACCTGGTGATCCTGCATACGCTGTCCAAGGCGTTTGGCGCCGCCGGCACGCGTCTGGGCTATGTGATTGCGGCGCCCGAGGTCATCGACGTGTTCGCGGCGATTCGCCAGATCTATTCGGTCAACGTGCTGAGCCAGGCGGCGGCGCTTGCCTGCGTGCGCGCCCGCGATGCGTATGCGCCCGTGGTGGCACAGGTCGCATCCGAGCGCAAGCGCGAACTGTGTGCCCTGCGCGCAATGGCTGCCGGGGGTCTGCCCGTGGAGGCATGGCCGAGTGCGGCGAACTTTGTGCTCGTGCGCACGCCGCATGCTACGCGCGTGCGTGAGCGCCTGCGCGACGAGTATTCGATTTTGGTGCGCGACTTTAGCTACGCGCCGGGGCTTGCGGACTGTCTGCGCATTACCGTGGGCACCCCGCAGGAAAACGATGAGGTGCTGGCTGCGTTTGCCGCGCTGGTGAAGGAGGAGATGTAGATGAGCCGTTATGCCGAGGTGACCCGCAAGACGGGGGAGACCGACATTGTTGTCAAACTCGACCTGGACGGATGCGGCGTGTGCGATATCTCGACCGGCGTGCCGTTTTTCGACCACATGCTCAACGCCTTTGGCCGCCATGGCCTGTTTGATTTAACGGTGCATGCAGTAGGCGACGTGGAGGTCGACGCGCACCATACCGTCGAGGACACGGGCATTGTGCTGGGTGAGGCGTTTTGCCAAGCGCTGGGCGACAAGGCGGGTATTACGCGCTTTGCAGACGCGGCGATTGCCATGGACGAGACGCTCATGATGGCCGCCGTGGACATTTCGGGTCGCGGCCAGGCCTACTGCGAGCTGCCCGTGCCGACCGAACGTGTGGGCAGCTTCGATACCGAGCTGGCCGTCGAGTTCTTCTATGCCTTTGCGCGCGATGCCAAGCTCACGTTGCACGTGCGCGAGCTCGCAGGCGGCAACTCGCATCACATTATCGAGGCCGCCTTTAAGGCCGTGGGCCGCACGATGCGCCACGCCTGCGAGCTCGATCCCCGCGTGCAGGGCATCCCCAGCACCAAGGGCTCGCTGTAACCTGCCAAAAAGGGACAGGTTTATTTTGGCAGGTTTTATCTGCGGAAATGCTGTCTTATACGGTGGGTGAACGTTTAACCGACCAAAATAAACCTGTCCCTTTTTGGCAGGATTTGAATGGGAAAAAGGAGGGTCGCGTGGGCGAACCGAAGATCGTGGTGGTCGACTACCACAAGGGCAACTTGTCGAGCGTCGTGCGCGGGCTTGTGCGCGCCGGTGCCGCCGCCTGCACGTCGGACGATCCGGAGCAGATCCGCCGCGCCGACGGTCTGGTCATCCCGGGCGTGGGCGCGTTCTATGACGCGATCGCCTTTATGCGCCAGAGCGGCGAGGCGGACGCGGTGCTCGACGCCGTTGCCGCCGGAACTCCGCTGTTCGGCATCTGCCTGGGCCTTCAGCTATTTTTTGAGCGCGGCAACGAGGGCGTGCCTGCGGACGAGGGCGCGGTCGCCGACGGCAGCGCCCCCGAGCAGGCTGGCGGTCCCTGGGTCGATGGCCTGGGCATTATGCGCGGTTCGTGCACACGCTTGGAGTCGAGCCGCCTGAAGGTGCCGCACGTGGGCTGGGACCAGGTGCACATGACGCCCGCCGGTGCGGCCGATCCGCTGCTTGCCGGTTTTGCCGAGGGTGCCAACATGTACTTCACCCACAGCTACGCGGTGGCTGACGACGCCGATGCCGCCGATGTGCTGGCGCGCACACACTATACGCGGAGCTTCCCGTGCATCGTGCGCCATGGCAACGTGTGGGGCTGCCAGTTCCATCCCGAGAAATCCTCCGCGCTGGGTCAGCGCATCCTTAAGAACTTTGTGAGCATCGTCGAGGAGGTTGGCCGATGATCCTGTTTCCCGCAATCGATCTGATCGGCGGCAAGGTCGTGCGCCTGGAGCGCGGTGACCGCAGCCGCTGCAAGGTATATTCCGACGATCCCGTGGCCGTTGCCCGCACGTTTGCCGAACAGGGCGCGAGCTGGGTGCACGTCGTCGACCTGTCCGCTGCCTTTGGCGAGGACGAGGGCGCACGTGCTGCCAACTCGGCGGCGATTAAGGCCATCTGCGGCGTCGACGGTCTGTCCGTGGACGTGGGCGGCGGCGTCCGCTCGCTTGCGCGCATCGACGAGTTGGCAGGCTACGGCGCATGCCGTATCGCGCTGGGCACCGTGCTGGTGACCGAGCCGGGTTTTGCCGAAGTGGCAGCCCAAGGCTTTGGCGAGTTGCTGGTGGCAGACATCGCCGCGCGCGACGGTCAGGTCAAGGTGAACGGCTGGCGCGACGGCGCAGGTGTGGCGCTCGACGATGCCGTGGCGCAGCTTTCCGAGCTGGGCTTTAAGCATCTGGTGTATACCGACATCGCGCGCGATGGCATGCAGACGGGTATCGATGTGGCGGCGTATCGCCATGTGGCCGAGGTCGCGGGCTTTCCCGTCGTGGCTTCGGGCGGCATCTCGACGCTCGACGATATCCGCGCACTGGCCGCGGTGGGTGAGGGCGCGATTGAAGGCGCCATTACCGGCCGTGCGCTCTACGAGGGCAATTTTACGCTGGCCCAGGCGCTGGCCGCCGCCCGAGGGGAGGAGTAGCCCATGCTTACCAAGCGCGTAATTCCCTGCCTGGACGTCAAGGACGGCCGCGTGGTCAAGGGAGTTAACTTTGTGAGCTTGCGCGATGCGGGCGATCCGGTGGAACTGGCCCGCGCCTACGACCGCGAGGGTGCGGACGAGGTCGTCTTCCTGGACATTACTGCCACGAGCGACAACCGTGCGACGACCATCGAGATGGCGGCGCATGCGGCCGAGGAGCTCGCCATTCCCTATACCGTGGGCGGCGGCTTTCGCGACCTGGCGGGCATGCGCACCATGGTTGCCGCCGGTGCCGACAAGGTGTCGCTCAACTCGGCGGCCGTGCGCGATCCGTCGCTGATTAGCCAGGCCGCCGCGGCGTTTGGCAGCCAGGCCGTGGTCGTGGCGATTGATGCCAAGCGCGTCGGTTTGCCCGGCGCATCCGGTGCCGACAAGTGGGAGGTCTTTACCGCAGGAGGTCGCAACGCCACGGGCATCGACGCGGTGGCGTGGGCCGAGGAGGCGGCTCGTCGCGGCGCCGGCGAGATCTTGCTCACCAGCATGGACCGCGACGGCACCAAGGCTGGTTTTGATTTGGCGCTCACCCGCGCCGTGGCCCGCGCGGTGCCAATCCCCGTCATCGCGAGCGGCGGCGTGGGCACGCTCGAGCATTTTGCCGAGGGCGTGATCGAGGGCGAGGCCGACGCCGTGCTGGCGGCGAGCGTCTTTCACTTTGGAACCTTCAGCATTCGCCAGGTGAAGGAGTATATGGCCTCTCAAGGCATCCCTGTCAGGTTGGACTTCTAGCGCTGCGGCTTGCCCAGGCACCCGACCTTCCGGCTCCAACCCTCCTCGCGTACTTAAGTACGCGTCGTCGGGCTTGTCGCTCGGAATCTCGGGCACCTGGACAACCCTCGCCGACCTGCGAAGTTTGTATTTGGGGAGAGAAATGGAAGAGATAACCGATCCTTCAAAGCTTGCGTACGACGCCCGCGGGCTGATTCCTTGTGTGGTTCAGCAGTATGACACCGGCGAGGTGCTCATGGTTGCCTGGATGAACGAGGAGTCGGTGGGGCTGACGCTCAAGACCGGCACCACGTGGTTTTGGAGCCGCAGTCGCCAGGAGCTCTGGAACAAGGGCGCGACGAGCGGCAACATGCAGGAGGTTCGCGAACTCTGGGCTGACTGCGATAGCGACACGCTGCTGGTCAAGGTCGACTCGCCGGGTCCGGCCTGCCATACCGGCAACCGTACCTGCTTCTTTAAGAAACTCGCGTAGGGCGGGCGCTCGACCAGGCGCTTGGCCAACCAGAAAGGATTGAACCATGGGTGTGCGTACCGCAAATGTTCAGGATGGAAATATCGGCGAGACGCTAACGGGGCTGGCCGAGGTGATTCACGGTCGTCGCGATGCGTCGCCGCAGGAAAGCTATACCGCTCGACTGCTGACTGACGTCGAGGATGAGCTGCTCAAGAAGCTTGCCGAGGAGGCGAGTGAGGTGATCATGGCCTGCAAGGATAACGACCACGATCACATTCGCTACGAGGCTGGCGACCTGGTCTACCACCTGCTCGTGACGCTTGAGCGCTACGGCATCACCCTCGACGAGCTGGCCGGCGAGCTCAACGCCCGCCGCCACTAGTCGTTAAAGAACATCCCCGATGACCATGGAAGTTGCGGTGGAATAGTTCTTGTTTGACGGTCTTAGGGCTATAAACAGGAACTATTTCACCGCAACTTATGAAGGATGGCTAGGCGAGGGATATGGACTCCCATTCGCCGGTGGGGTGGGGGATGTCGAAGGTTCGGTAGCCGCAGTCGTAGACATGGGCTTGGGCCTCGCGGATATGCCAGCAAATATCACAGGCGCGGTGCGCATCCGAGCCAAAAGTAATCGGCACCTCAGCATGGGCAAAGCAGCGCAAAAGGCCGGTCACGGGGTAGTAGTCGTCGAGCCCCTTGCGCGGTGCGGCCGTCGAGACCTCAACGCGGCGGCCCGTATCGTGCGCACACTCGGCCATCTGCCGCCAAAACGGCGCGGGGTCAAAGTCGGGCGCAAAGCCTTCCTTCGAAAAGCGCATGACCAGGTCGGGGTGAGCCATCACATCAAAGTTGAGCGAGCTTTCGCAGGCGCGGCACCAGTCATCGACATAGCGCTCCCACACGCCGCGCACGCCTAAGTTTTCCCAAACGTGCAGGTTGGTGTCGTCGTCGATCCAGCCGCAGCGTGAGTCAGGCGTATCGGGGCGTGCGACGCCCTCTGTCCCCGTCGCGCCCGCAGCGCCTGCCATGATATTGCCCGGGTTACCAATCCAATGCACGCTGCCCAGGCGTACGACGGCGCCCCGGGACCAGCGCTCAACCAAAGGCTCGCAGCCTTCGTACCAATCGCACTCAAAGCCATAGACAAGCTCGAGCTCCGGCGCAATCTGCGCGGCAATCTTGCGGGCATCCTCAAAAGCCAGACGATGCGCCGGCAGGTCGCCCTCGACAACCTGCACCTCGCAGGTGGCATCCATGCTGGCAGGCAGGGTAAGGTGATCGGCCGAGACCATGGTGCGGCAACCGGCCGCAGCAGCGGCGCGGACGTTGTCTTCAAACGAGGCGTGTCCGTCCGAAAACGAGGTGTGAGTATGGCAATCGACCAGCGGGCAAGCAGGCATGTCGGCTCCTTTACGTCAAGCGAATCTGCTCCATTGTAACGGCGCGGCCCCCAGTGCGATGTACGCGCCGGGGGCCGAAATCGACTGGAAAGGACGGGCGGCGCATAAGGGCGAGCTCGCGACATCGGCCTTGCTTCGAATCATGACCTCAGCCTCCAAAAACCGACAAAAAATGACAGGTTTGGAGGCTGATGTACATGTTTGGCCGAGGCGGTGGAGTGTCGGTTCTTGCAGACAAGGAAAATCGCGCTCATCGCGCGCCGCCACACTTGCGCCGCTCGCGATGTGCTAGCGTTTGGGTGAATAAAACGAGCCCGTGCGGAAAGGAGCCGGACCGTATGCAACGTGGAACTACATTTCCGCTGTCCCGCGAGACCGATGCGCCCGAAACCATCGTCAAGCTGGAGTGCGACATCGACGACGCGTCGCCCGAGGTGCTCGCCTACGCCGCCGACCGCCTGCGCGAGGCCGGCGCGCGCGAGGTGCACTGGCTGCCCCTCTATTGCAAGAAAGGCCGCCCTGGCTGGCAGTTGCAGGTAATCTGCACCCACGAGGATATCGAGCGCCTGCAGACGATCATCTTTTTGGAAACCACGACCAATGGCATCCGCCGCCAGGTTATGGAGCGCGTTTGCCTGCCACGCTACTTTGAGCGCGTAACGACGCCGTGGGGCGAGGTCTCCGTCAAGGTGGCCACCTTGCCCGACGGCAGTGAGCGTGCGGCGCCCGAGTACGAAGACTGCGCCCGCCTTGCCCGTGAGCACAATGTGCCGCTCCAACGCGTGATGCAGGCGGCCCAGAGTGCGGCACTGCGATTTGAATAACGCGGCTGGTGGCGACATTCCGCGCCCGGCCACGTCAACCCCACCCCGAAAGGACCTCCATGAAATACCTCATCGCTTCTGACATCCACGGCTCGGCATATTGGACCGAGCGTCTCTGCGCCGCCATCGAAGCCGAGCAGCCCGACCGCATCGTCCTGCTGGGCGACCTGCTTTATCATGGTCCGCGCAACGACCTGCCGCGCGACTACGCTCCCAAGCGCGTGATTCCGCTGCTCAACGCCCTGGCCGACCGCATTATCGCGGTGCGCGGCAACTGCGACGCCGAGGTCGACCAGATGGTTCTCGACTTTCCCGTCATGGCCGACTACGCCACGCTGTTCGACGAGACCGGCCACGAGCTGTTCCTGACGCACGGCCACGTCTTTGGCGCCGGCATGCACAACAGCGTCGATCACGCGCCCGCGCTGCCCGAGGGCTCCGCGCTCGTCTACGGTCACACGCACGTCAAGGTCAACGAGGAAAGCACCGCGCACCCGGGTCTGTGGCTCTTCAATCCCGGCAGCGTGAGTATCCCCAAGGACGGCACGCACAGCTATGGTATCTACGAGGGCGGCGCGTTCCGCCATGTGATCATGGAGGAGGACTAACCATGGCCGAGCACATGGCTCAGCAAAATGCCGAAGGTTCGCGCGACCTGTCCACGCTGGTCGATGCATCGGCCGAGTTACAACATCTGGTACAGACTATCTGGCGCCTGCGTCAGCCCGACGGCTGCCCGTGGGACCGCGAGCAGACGCACCAGAGCATTGGCAAGAACATGATTGAGGAGGCCTACGAGGCGCTCGACTGCATCGAGGCGGATGACGCGGCCCATCTTCGCGAGGAGCTGGGCGATGTGCTCATGCAAGTCGTGCTGCATGCGCAGATCGCGGCGGACGCCGGCGAGTTTACGCTGGCCGACGTGGCGCGAGATATCGACGCCAAGCTCATTCGCCGCCATCCGCACGTGTTTGGCGATGTGGATGCCGACAACTCCGACGAGGTGCTCAAGATTTGGGACGAGGTCAAACTTGCCGAGAAGGCCGCCAAGGACCAGGCCGTGGCGGCGGGCGATGCTGCGCCCGAGGGCCTGCTCGACGGCGTGCCCACGCATCTGCCGGCGCTGATGCAGGCTCAGAAGGTGTCGCGCAAGGCGGCTGCCGTGGGCTTTGAGTGGGATACGGTCCAGGACGTGTGGGACGAGGTCGCCGAGGAACGTGCCGAGTTTGAGGCCGAGGAACCCGGCTCGCCCGAGCGCGAGATGGAGTTTGGCGACCTGCTCTTTGCCCTGGTCAACGTTGCGCGCAAGGAGGGCATTGACGCCGAGAGCGCCCTTCGTGCCAGCACGGCAAAGTTCCGCCGCCGTTGGGCCGCGATGGAGCAGATGGCGGCCGATGCCCATGTTGATCTTGCTGAGCTTTCGACCCACGGGCTCAACGACCTGTGGGATGCCGCAAAGGCAGAGGAGTAGGACACGGTGTTGGTCGGCGGGGCGTAAGGGCGGCGCCCCGTCGACTTGCCCGTTGGCGACCACGCGCGCTCGAGTAATGGATTTGTCCTACGGCTCGTCCGGCTGGTCCGCCCGCGTGCTATAACTAAAGGACTTAGCGCAAACAAACCTCAACCGCACAAGGCGCACATGGATCAGATTTACGACAACAGGTACTATTCCGCCGGTTCGCGCGAACCGTCACCTCGCCGTGCGCATTCGGTGCAGCTTGGCGGGTCTGGTTATGCTGGCGCTGATCGCTCCAGGTATAGCTCGCCGGCGACTTCGCATCCCAATGCTCAGCCAAATAGTTCCTCGGACAGTCCGGTGCGCCCATCGCGTTCCAAGCATACGTCGCGCCCTTCGACCCAGGCGTCCGACAAGCCGCGCCGTCCCTCAAGCCGTCTTTCGGGCTCGGACTTTATGCACTACGCCAACGATAACGCGGTGGTCAAGGCAATCTATGATTTTACCCACGGTCCCCAGCGAGGGCTGTTTGTTGGCATTGTCGTCGCCCTGGCGCTCGTGAGCCTGTACTTCCCCGTACGCGACCTGTATGTGGCAAAACGCTCGAGCGACATCTTGGCCAAGCAGGTCGAGATTCGCGAGCAATATAATGACGACCTGCAAAAAAGCGTCGACAAGCTGCTCTCGGAGGAGGGCATTAAGGACGCGGCGACCGAGGACCTGGGTCTGGTGATGCCCGGCGAGAAGAGGATTGAAGTGCAGGGCCTGGACGACGATTCCGATGCCTCGTCGAGCCAGAAGTCGTCGAACGCCAAGAAGGCCAGCGAAGTTGCCAAGGAAATCGAAGAGGTCGGCAAGGACGCGCCGTGGTACATCCAGACGCTCGACATGCTGTTTGGATTTAACGGCGTCGAGGGCCAGACAGTCGTGTCCAATGGCGAGTAGCGCCCGGAGGGGGGCCGCAATGACGAATTGCAAACGATATAAGGTGGCGGCGATTGACCTGGGAACGGTGTCGTCGCGACTGGTTCTGGCCCAGGTCGAGGACGGGGCGATCGTGGAATCGTCCAAGCATACCGAGATTACCGACTTGGGCGAGGGCGTGGACGCAACGGGGCGCTTTTGCGAGGCGGCCGTTGGGCGCGTGCTCGCTGCGTGCCGAATGTTTGTGGACGAGGCCCGTGCCTTTGGGGCCGCGTGCATCTGCACCACGTGCACGAGCGCCGCGCGCGATGCGTCCAATGCCGCGCTGCTGCTGGACGGCCTGCGCGAGCTGGGGCTCGAGCCGCAGGTGATTCCGGGCGAGGTCGAGGCGCGCCTGACGTTTTTTGGCGTGGCGCACGACTTTGCCGGCGAGCGCATCATTGTTACCGATTCGGGTGGCGGATCCACGGAGCTCGCGACGGGCGTCTTTGCGCCGGAGCGTGGGGTCTTTGCGCTGGAGGGAACGCGCTCGCTGGACATCGGTTGTCGCCGCGTGACGGAGCGGTTTTTCTCGGCGCTGCCGCCAACGGGCAGCGAGCTTGCCGCCGCTGGCGCGTGGGCAAACGAGCAGTTTGCAGGCTACTTTAAGAGCTTGCCTGTCGACTTTGAGCGAGCCGAGCGCCTGGTCGCGGTGGGTGGCACCGTCACCACGCTCGTTGCGCTCGTTCACGAGCTGGAGCCGTATGATTCGAGTTTTGTGCACCTGCGCGAGCTTTCGCTGGACCAGGTTTCGGCCGCTATCGAGCGCATGTCCTCGCTGGATGTCGCGGGCATCGCCGCGTTGCCAGGCGTGCAACCCAAGCGTGCGGGCGTGATCCTGGCTGGTGCTGTGGTGATTCGCGAGCTCATGCGAGCCGGCGGCTACGACGCGCTCACTGTAAGCGAGAACAGTCTGCTCGCCGGAATGGCCGCCACCATCAACGAGGTTCTCGACGGCGCGACCCCCACCATCGCCTGGACCCCCAGCCTCAGCGTCCTTTAACTATCCCCTCATAAGTTGCGGTGAAATAGTTCCTAAATGGGCTGATAAACTGCCAAAACAGGAACTATTCCACCGCAACTTAGAGGCTTGACGGTGTCCAAAAGAAACGAGCCCGCATTCCAAAGGGACACGGGCTCGTAAACAATACGTGGTAGGGGCGGTGGGACTCGAACCCACAATCCTTGCGGCGAGAGATTTTAAGTCTCCTGCGTATGCCAATTCCGCCACGCCCCCGTAAGACTAGAAGTCTAGCACAAGCCGTCCGTTACGCGTTGACGGCCATCGAGTGTTGGCCCGACTTCTCGAGGAACTCTTGGAACTTTGCCTCGTCGCCCTTGTTTTGGTACTGCAGGGCCAGCAGGTACTCCAGTCGGCAGCGCTTGACCGGGTCGTTGCCGACATCCTCGAGCATGCGCTCCAGCTCGGGAATGTCGTTGTGGCGCTTGAGGATCATCGTGTCGTACATCAGCTGGCATTCGTGCGCGACTGCCTCGGCTTGGCCACCCTCAAAGCCCTTGATCTCGTGCAGCAGCTCCTTGGACTTTTTGCGGTCCTCCTGGCCAACGTAGTAGTTAAAGGCCTTGATCACCAGATCGACGCGCTGCATCTTGGGCAGGTTGAGCCCCAGCAGCAGGTCAAACATCTCGTCGGCGCGCTCGTGGTCCTCGCGCAGCAGATAGGAGTTCAGGCGCAGGTAGTCGCGGTTGTAGCGCGGGTACAGCATGCTGGTGAGTTTGCCGTCGAGCAAACGATCGAACTCGTCCCACTGTTTGGCGGCCATGAGCCGCTGCAGGCGTTTAAACGTGGTGCGTTTTTTGATGCTAAAGAGCAGCGACACGGCGATACAGATGACAACGACGACGGTCCAGAGTGTGCGGGAATCGGGCATATTGAGCTCCTCGGTCGCTCGTAAAACAAGCGGTATGACAAAACCTACTAGATGTATTATACGCAGCGTGCAAGCAAACTGGCACAAAAGTGCATCGAGGCCGAGCGCCATCGCTCGCTGCGGTACACTTACCTAAAGTAAACCATGAAGGGAGACATTACCTATGAAGAAGATCGTTTTGGCTTGCGGTGCTGGCGCTGCTACTTCCACGCTCGTTGCCCAGAAGGTCGCCACCATGCTCGACGCCAACGGTTACGCCGGCAAGTATGAGATCGTGCAGTGCGCCATTTCCGAGGCCAAGGACGCTTGCGACGAGGGCGCCGACCTGCTGATCGCCACCACCGTTGCCCCCGAGGGCCTCACCTGCCCGTACGTGAGCGGCGTGCCCTTTATGACCGGCATGAACCGCGTCGCTGCCGAGAAGGCCGTTCTCGACGTCATGGCTCAGTAGACGCTGCCTGTATGAACGAGCAGAACGCCAACCCGGTCGAGCTCTTTGGCATGCGCGTTGCCCATGTGGGCATTAACGCCACCGACCCGGCAGACGCCCTGGAGATCGCGGAGCTGTTCTCGACGATGATGGGCCTGCCCGTCAGCGAGACCCCGATTTCGTACTTTAACGACTCGCTGGTCGAGATCATGAAGCAGAACGGTCGTGGCGCCAAGGGCCACATAGGCTTTGCCGTCAACGACATCGATGCTGCCGAGAAGTGGTTTGCCGAGCACGGGCTCGAGGTCAACGAGGAGTCGCGCGTGCTGCTGCCCGACGGCGGCACCAAGCTTGTGTACTTTAAGCGCGAGTTCGCCGGCTTCGCCGTGCACCTGTGTCGCGAGTAGCGCACAATCTGCTATAACGAAAAAAGGGGATAGGGCCGCATGGCCCTATCCCTTTTTTTGCCGAGGGGGCGACCTTTTGAGGGGACATGAAATCGGGGTCTAATACTTTTCCCGAGAAGTGAACGAGCAGAATTGGACCCCCGAAGCATCGACACTTTGAGGGTACCGTTTCCTGCGGTTTTGATGCTGGAATCCTGCGATTATCCCGTCGAAAAATGTGGATGCTTCAGGGGTCCAAATACGCTCGTTCACTTCTCCGGAAAAGTATTAGACCTCGATTCACGAGGGGGCTTCCTACCGTGGCAGGCGAATCGTAAAGCGGCTACCGACGCCCTCGACCGAGGTCACGCCAATGGCGCCGCCATGGCTATCGACAATCCACTTAGCAATGGCAAGCCCCAGGCCCGAGCCCTGCGCGCCGGCATCGCGTGCGTTGTCGGCGCGGTAGAACCGTTCAAACGCGTGAGCTGCGGACTCCTGGTTCATGCCGATACCCTCGTCCTCAACACTTATGTCGATCGCGCCCGTGCCCGTATCGGGAGTTATGGCAAACGTGACGGTCGTTCCCGCGTTCGAATACTTGGCGGCGTTCTGCACGATCACGCGCAGAGCCTGCTTCACAAGCGCCACGTCGACAGGTGCGTCGCAGCGCGGATCGTTGGCAAATGCAGCGTCAAAAGCCAGCCGATACGTGTGCGCGGCGTCGATCATCTGCGATTCCTCGCACACCTCGCCGGCCAGTGCGGCCAGGTTGGTATGCGCACGCCGCAGGACCGTGCGCCCGGCATCGCCGCGTGCCAAAAACAGCAGCTGCTCCACGAGCTCCTGCATATGCTCGCTTTCGGCCTTGAGGGACGCGATGGATTCCGCCAGCACGTCCGGGTCGTCTTTGCCCCAGCGGTCGAGCATGTTTACGTAGCCCTGAATCACCGCGATGGGCGTGCGCAGCTCGTGGCTTGCATCGTTGACAAAGCGCATCTGCTGCAGCTTGGCCTCTTGCATCTGGCGCAGCAGCCGGTTGAGCGCGACCTCGATGCTTGCCAGGTCGGCGTCGCCGGTGGTGACGCTCGGCGAGTCGACACTCGCGCGCTCGATGGCCTGCTCCAGTGTTTCCATCTTGCCGCCGGAGAGTTGCATGCGGCCGAGTTCGTCCACGCGCAGGGCCAAGTCGTTGAGCGGTGCCATGGTGCGACGCACGTGCCTTGCGCCGCCGAGCATGTTGAGCACGCTGATGACCTGCCAACCCACAACGACAAGGTAGAGAGGCCATAGCGCGACGAGGTCCTGCGCGAGAGGGAAAGTCTTGGTGGTAGCAAGTTCGACGGTATAGGTGAGCGTTGTCAGGTCCCAGTCGCGCGCGGGCTTCAGCGACATGCCGTGAACGGCGGCGCTGGGGATCCATCCTGCGGTAAACGCGCCTTCGGGCAGCGTCTGGTTGTATCCATAGACGAGGATCGCCGCCGCAATCACCATCAGCAGCAGATCGAGCCAGACGTAGCTCATCAGGCGGCGCCATATATAGCTCCAGTTGATGGCGCGGGCGATGGAGGTGACACGCTTGGCTTCGGCGTTACGCACGGCAGACATAGCCCACCCCGCGCACGGTCTGGATGATGCGGGCGCCGCCGGCGTCCTCGATCTTGGCACGCAGGTGCGCGATGTGCACGTCGACGTTGTTGGTGTCGCCCACGTATTCGTAGCCCAGCGCCTCGTGCGCGATGCGCTCGCGTGTGAGCACGGTTTCGGCATGTGTCATAAGCAGGGCGAGAACGTCGAACTCGCGGGCCGTGAGCGCGATGGGCGAGCCGCCGACCGTGACTTCGCGGCGGTCGGGGTCGAGCACGACCGAGCCCACGGTGAGCGCGGCGGGGGAGGGCGCGACGGAAGCCTTGGTCGACCTGCTGACCGGGGGCACCGCAGCGGCGTCGCCGCCCGCGCCGCCCGCCATGCCCGCCCCAGCGCCGGCGCCGCCAACGCCCGAAGCCGTCCGCACGGCCTCCGCGCGCTTCAGCGCCACGCGAATCCGTGCGAACAGCTCCTCAATCGCAAACGGCTTGGTCAAGTAGTCGTCGGCACCGGCATCGAGCCCGGCCACCTTGTCCATCACGGCATCGCGCGCGGTGACCATAATCACCGGCACATCCTTGTGCTTGCGGACACGCCGCAAGACCTCCATGCCGTTGAGCTGCGGCAACAGCACATCGAGCAGAATCAGATCGTAGTCGCGCTCCAGCGCCAAGTCCACGGCGGTGCGGCCGTCGGCGGCGTGCTCCACCTGGTAGCCCTCGTGCTCCAGCTCGAGCGTCACAAAGCGGGCGATTTTCTCCTCGTCCTCTACGATCAGGATCTGTGTCATGCGTGTCCCCGTCTGCGATTACTTGTCGTCGTTCAGGTTTTGCTTGATGTCGTCCGCGGCGTCAGCGGCGTGATTCATAAGGTTGTTGATGCTGCCGGGCACGTCGCCGTCGCTATCGATGCGGTAGCGCATGCCAAAGAACAGGCCAATCAGCATGAGCCATATCGTGGCGCCCCAGGCAAACAGGGCGACGATGGGGATCAGGATGGGGATGTTGAGGATGATGGCGTCGCGGCGCGTGGCGATAAACTTGGTGTCCAGGCTCAGGCGGAAGAGCTTTTTGAGGTACTCCCACACGCTGTCCATCTTCTTGGAAAAGTCAGTCTTTTCGCTCGACTTCTCGTAGGCTGCCTGCGCGGCGACCATCTCGGCCGAGGGTTCATCGGCCGGCTCGGATTCGGTGGCGGCGTGCGCCGATGTGGTCTGGGTCTTGCCTTGCGACTCGAGCCAAATGATGGCGTCCAAAACGTTGCCGTCGGCGGCTTCGAGCGCGGCCTTGGCATCGGTGTAGCTCACGTTGCACTTGGTGCGGATGGTTTCAACTTTTTCGAGGTCGTCCATGACCTGTCCTTTCGTTCGATGGGCGCGACGTCGGGCGATCTGCCCGGGCGCGAGCGTTGCGTTCAGCGGTCTGCGTTGCGCGGCGCCGCCCCGCCCTTGGTCGAACTTTATAGTGCAGGTTATAGATTAAGCGATTCTTGAGCCAAGATTAATGTTGGATGAGTTTTTGGGTGCTGTGGGGAAGGAAGAGGTGCCCTTCTGGGTAGCTAGCAGCGAGGTTTAATACTTTTCCGAGAAGTGAACGAGCTAAAACGGACCCCCGAAGCATCGACACTTTAGAGGTGTCGTTTCCTGCGGTTTCGATGCTGAAATCCTGCGATTTTGCCGACGAAAAATGTGGATGCTTCAGGGGTCCAAAAACAGCCGTTCACTTCGCGGAAAAGTATTAGACCTCGATAGCGGGGGATGGGGTGCCGGTGCAAAACGGCGTCAAGGGTTGGTCGAGCAGGCGGTTTCTCCATTGATGTCCGCACGGCATGTGACACTTACCCTGCCGCCCTGCTCTGCCGCGGCGGCATGTGCCCAAACAACGGCCCTCTAAGGAGCTCGATAGCAATGAGTGACAACACCAAGCATCTCGCAAAGAAGTGCGTCAAGGACGCGGGGCCGTGCCTCGCGCTGTGCGTGGTCGGCGCAGCGGTCGCGCTGTTGGCTGTTCTGGGACCATTCGACGTGCTCCGAAGTGCCGGTTCTCTGCACGTTTGCATGGCCCTTGCCGGCGCCATGATGACCGGCGGCGTACTCGATCTGATTTTTTGGGTGCTCGACCCGTTTGGATGGAAGAACGAGGGGTAAGCCCTAAGGGATGGATACCCCGCAGCAACAGGAGGTCCCCGTGATCTGGTTTACCGGCGATACTCACTTTGGACATGAGAACATGCTACGGCTTAGCGATAGGCCTTGGTCGACTGTTGCGCAGATGAACGATGCCATGGTCGCCAACATTAACAGCAAGGTTGCTGCGGATGACGAGCTCTACATCTTGGGTGACTTTAGCTTTAAGATGACGGTCCAAGACGCCTACGAGCTGCGCAAAAGCATTGCCTGCAAGCGCGTCCATCTGCTGCCTGGCAACCACGACAAAGACTGGACGCAGCCTGCGGTAGCGGATGCTTTTATCGTCGAGCCGCCCATTTGCGCGCTCAAGATCAGCCGCCAAAAAATCGTGCTGAGCCACTATCCCATGGTCGACTGGCAGGGCATGTCGCACGGCAGCTGGCATTTGCACGGGCATATCCACAGTTGCGGCAGCGCATACAACGAGTTCAACCGCAGGCAGGGACTGCTGCGCTATGACGTGGGCGTGGACGCCAACAGCTACGCCCCGGTGAGCTTGGAGGAACTCAAAGCTTGGTTTGCGCAGGTAGACGAACCGATGTGTTGCGTTAAATGGCCGTGGTGGGTCAATGCCACGGGCGACGAGCAGGTCGAGCACGATCTCGAAAGTTATAAGAGGGAAGTGGTAATCCGATGACGGTCTATGTGACGGGCGATATTCACGGCGGCCTCGACATGCAAAAGCTGCGCGACTGGGATCTTGGGGATAGTCTGACGAGCGACGACTATCTGATTGTTGCGGGCGATTTTGGCTTTCCGTGGGATTTCTCTGCCGAGGAGTGCGCCGACATCGCTTGGCTGGAGTCGCGCCCCTATACCGTGCTGTTCGTCGACGGCAACCACGAGCGTTTCGATCACTGGGCGGAGCGTCCCATGGAGCTGTGGCACGGTGGGCTAACGCAGTGCCTGTCGGATACCTCTCCCATACGGCGCCTGACGCGCGGCGAGGTTTTTGAGCTCGACGGCTCAATGATCTTTACCATGGGCGGCGCCACGAGCGTGGATAAGGAATACCGCATTCCCTATTCCAGCTGGTGGCCACAGGAGCTGCCGGACGAGCGCAACTTTGAGGAGGCGCGGACAAAGCTCGACAGCGTGGGCTGGAAGGTTGACTACGTGGTCACCCACACCTGCTCTACGCGCATGCTTTCGCCCACGCTCTATCCTGCGCCCGGCTGGAATTGCCCCGCCGTTGATCGGCTTACGGCATTTTTCGATGAGCTGGAAGACCGCTTGGACTACAAGCGCTGGTACTACGGGCATTTTCATCGGGATGCCAACCCTGCCGAGCGCCATACCGTGCTCTACGACTGTATCGTTCGCTTGGGCGACGAACTCCAGCCCTGGGACGTTGCGTAGGGGCGAGGTATTTGGCTACTCGGCCGTTACGGTGATGTTCTCGCGGTGCGCGCGGATGACATTCCAGCTAAAGTGCTCGACCAACTGCTCGGCAGAGCGCGACGTGGTGTCCGGCGCGATGCCCGTTTGCCCGGCGAGCCATCCCAGCAGTGCCTCGGGCGTGCCAAAGCGTACGCGTAGCTCGCCCAGGTCCAGATCGCGGTCGCGCTTGGAAAGGCGGCGGCCGTCCGGCGACATGAGTAGCGGAATGTGCGCGTAATGCGGCGTGGGAAGTCCCAGCAGATGTTGCAGGTAGATTTGGCGGGGCGTGGAGCCCAGCAGGTCGCATCCGCGCACGACCTCGGTGACGCCCATGGCAGCGTCGTCGACCACCACGGCTAGCTGGTAGGCAAAAACGCCGTCGCTGCGGCGCACCAAAAAGTCGCCGCACTCGGTGGCGAGTGCCTCGCATTGGGCGCCGTACGTACGGTCCACGAATTCGATCACGTCGCCGGCGAGATCATCGACAGTAGGCACGCGCAGACGCGTGGCCGGGGCGCGCAGAACGCTGCGGCGGGCGATCTCTTCGACAGAAAGGTTTCGACAGGCGCCGCGGTAGATGGGCGTGCCGTCGCTGGCATGCGGCGCGCTCGCGGCGTGGAGCTCGGCACGCGTACAAAAGCAGGGATAGGTGAGGTCGGCGTCATTCAGCCGGCGCAAGGCGCTCTCGTACAGGTCCAGACGATCGTGCTGGTAGTGGGGGCCTTCGTCCCACTCAAGCCCTAGCCAGGCCAGGTCGTCAATCAATTGAGCGGCAAGTTCCGGGCGCTTGCAGCGATCGTCCAGGTCCTCGATGCGCAACACGATGCTGCCGCCTTGGCTGCGGGCCGAAAGCCACGAGCACAGGCAGCTGAACACGTTGCCCAGGTGCATGCGGCCCGAGGGCGACGGGGCAAAACGGCCTACGACAGGTACGGGAACGGAGGCGGGCGGCGTTGTTGGCGCGTTCGCGGCGGGCGTTGCTATGTTGCGTGCGTTGATATCCATGCGGACGAGTATAGCGCGGAGCGCGATGGGGAGGCGTCACTGTGGTCCGCAAGTTGTCGAGGCCCCGCATTGCGTATGGTGGGCCGCAGGCTCGGTGCTTTGATTCCTGTCGATCAACTCAGTACCTTAGACAACAGAAACCCCGGCAGCTCTTCGCAACTGCCGGGGTTTCCGCGGAAAAGGGGGACATGATCCTCGAGCGAACGGCAAAGGGGCAAACCAGTTTCGCTCAACTGCTTTATGCCCCTCGGCTGGCGGCTCAATCAGCGCGTGCCGCGCCCACACAAAGCTGCTACACCTGTGACGGAGCTGTGAAGTGGTATCTATTGCTGGCGCGGGCCATGCCAAGGATGTCCCTCATGACTAGTCATTTAAGAACGTCCCCAATGACTACCCAATGATTAGCTGCTGGCGGCAGGCATGACTTTCATCCCGTTTGGCGCTCCGGTCGCCTAGATGTTCGTCATGTGTACCCGCAAACGTGGGACAATGGCGCTGTTGGTTTTACAGACAAAGGATGTGCCTATGAACGCCCCCGTTGCCAATGCTTGTCGGCAGCGCTGCCTGCTTGCGCGATTTGCTTCCATTTGCGCACTCGTCGCGTGCGTGCTGCTGCTGTTGCCCGCCGTTGCACGTGCCGACGGGTATTCCATGACCCAAACCTATATCGGTGCCACGGTTGAGGCCGATGGATCGCTGACCGTTGTCGAGGGGCGCCAGTTTGATTTCGACGACGACATCAACGGCGTGTATTGGGATATCAATACGGGCACCAACCAGCAGGGTGGTACGGCGGGTGTCGATGTGCTGAGCGTCGAGGAAGATGATGCCGCGTTTAGCAGGGTTGACTATGCAAACAAAGGCGACAACGGCGTCTATACGGTTGAGCAGTCCGACGGCGGCGTAAAGATCAAGGTGTTCAGCCCCCACGAGAGCGGCGACAGCGCGATCTATTACGTGAGCTACACCATGACCGGTGCGGTTATGAACTGGTCCGATACCGCCGAGCTCTACTGGAAGTTTGTGGGCGACGGCTGGTCTGCGGACTCCGATGACGTCGAGATGGAAGTTTACTTCGCAAATGCCGCTGCCGGAACGGCGGCCGTCAAGGGCGATAACTTCCGTGCATGGGGCCACGGTCCGCTCACGGGCGACGTGTCGCTCGACGCGGACGAGCCCATGGTCACCTATACCATACCCTGCGTGCATCAGGGCGAATTCGCCGAGGCGCGCATCGCCTTCCCCAGCGATTGGGTGCCGCAGCTCGCCGCCTCGGGCAAGGAACGCATGTCGACAATTCTGAGCGAGGAGAAGGCGTGGGCCGAGGAGGCCAACGCCCGCCGCGCTCGCGCCCGCATGATCGCCAATGCACTTGCCGTGGTTAGCGTTGTCGCGGCGGTTGCCTTTACCGGCACAATCGTCGTGCTCAAGTTGCGCAAGCGCAAGCCCAAACCGCTGTTCCAGGACGAATACTTCCGCGACGTGCCCTCGGCCGACCATCCCGCCGTGCTTTCGGCCCTCATGAGCTGGAACGAGGTGCCCGATCAGGCATATATCGCCACGCTCATGAAGCTCACCGACGATCGCGTGATCAAGTTAGAGGAGGCAATCGCGACCAAGGGCAAGAAGGGCCTGCTCCGTCGCGAAAAAGAGGAGCAGACGTATCGTGTGACGGTGAGCGATGCGGGCTGGAAGTCGGCCAAGGGCATTGACCGCATGGTGCTCAAGGTCTTCTTTGCCGGTGCTAAGCCCGACATGAACGGCGATCGCTCGCGCACGTTTGACGAGCTGCAACACTATGTTAAGCAGCACGCTACGCCCGTGGGCGACAAGCTCAAGGACTATCAGAGCACCGTTAAGGGCAAACTGGCCGATAGCGAGTACGTTGCCTCGGACGGCATTGTCGCAATGGTGTTTTGCCTGGTTCTTGGCACTCTGATCGCCTTTGTTCCCGTGGGATCCATCTTCTTTACCGACGGCGCACAGGTGAACATTGTCGCCGCGGTTATCTCGGTGCCGATTGTGCTGGTGGGTATTGGCGTGGGCCTTACGTTCCGCCGCCTTACGCCGGAGGGCGCCGAGGTGGCGGCTCGCTGCAAGGCGCTCAAGCATTGGCTCGAGGACTTCACGCGTCTAAAGGAAGCCGTCCCCGGCGATCTGGTGCTGTGGAATAAACTTCTGGTGATGGGTGCGGCGCTGGGCGTTTCCAAGGAAGTTCTGCGTCAGCTTGCCGAGGCCGTGCCGCCCGAGGTGCGCGAGGCCGACGGCTTCTACGACAATTACCCCTGCTACTGGTGGTACTACCATCACTACGGAAACCAGTCTCCGCTCGATTCGTTCGATGGCGTGTATCACGAGAGCATCCGTGAGCTGGCTTCGAGTTCCGATAGCTCGAGCGGCGGCGGTGGTGGCTTCTCGGGCGGCGGGGGCGGCGGCGTTGGCGGAGGCGGCGGCGGAACGTTCTAACGGTCCTAAAATATGGGATGGGCTTTTCTCGGCAGCCGTCGGGGAAAGCCCGTCCCCTTTTTATGCGCCAAAATGCGCCGATCTTTTACTTTTGCCCACCGCTATTTGCAGAATCCTCTATAGGGTGATGCCAGCGAGGGTTTCGGTGACTCTTTTGTTCAAGACTGTCCCCGGCGACTAGTCATTTAAGAACGTCCCCAACGACTAGGTGTGGTTGCTGCCAAGGAGTGTCCCGGGGCGCCGGCACAAAGGGGACACTCCCTTAACTGCCGGTTTTAGGCTGTCAGGTCGAGTTCGTAGAGGAAGCTTTCGCGCGGCATGTCGTGGCGGCGCTCTTCGCGGTTGGCGCGGTGCGTGGCCGTGCGCTTAAAGCCGTGCAGCTCGTAGAACTTCCACGAGCAGTTGGAGTCGGTATACAGGTACGCTCTCGACGCTCCGCGCGAGGACAGGTGCGAGACCGCGGCATCGAGCAGAACCGAGCCAACGCCCAGGCCGTGGACATCGCGATCAACGGCAAGCAACGTGACCTCGTTGTCATGCGGCAGCGGGCTGCTCTCGAGCAGGCGGTTGTTGGTCCGGATGGTGGCGCGCACAAACGAGAGATACTCGGCACAGGCATCGGGCTCCAGCTCACGCATCTGCGACAGCAATGCGCGTTCGGTATCCATCCAATGCTCCTTAACGGTGGCGCCGCTGCTTTGCCCCGCACGTGCGAGTGCAATGCCGCGCGCCTGGCCGTCGATTACGGCGACCTGCGAAAACGTCGAGGAAGAAAGGCAATAGGCGAGGTCGCACGCGGCCTCAAGGCGGTTGTACTCTTCGTTATCCGAATTATTATGCCAAAGCTGCTGCAAGATCAGCGCGATGGCGTCGAAATCTTCGGTATCAAACGGTCGGTAGAGAACCCGCGAGACCATGGTGCCTCTTTCTATTGCGGATGCATATCGAGCACAGTTCTACCACGCCATTGGCATCTAATTATGGTGCCCCTGTGTTCCATCAACTCACCGTGCCCAGTGGTGCTCCTGCAACCCCCGCTCGCAAGCTTTTTCTGCACATGCGCCCGTTACGGGGTGCATCAATGCGCTCGATGCGCTACATTGAATCAGTATTTTCAATGCCGCTGCGCGAGCGCTGCAGATCGACGTATCACCGACTCACAGAGCACGGCGGCGTACCAGACAGGAGGACTGCATGGGATCTGATGTGAAGATCGCACGCGCGTTGATCTCGGTTACCGATAAGACGGGCGTCGTCGATTTCGCACGGACGCTGGTTGACGACTTTGGCGTCGAGATCATCTCTACGGGCGGCACGGCTCGTGCCATCGAGGACGCGGGCGTTCCCGTAACCCCCATAGAGGAGTTCACGGGCTATCCCGAGATGATGGACGGCCGCGTCAAGACGCTGCACCCCAAGGTTCACGGCGCGCTGCTGGCTCGCCGCGATTCCGAACAGCACATGCAGGAGGCAGCTCAGCACGGCATTAAGCTGATCGACCTGGTCGTCGTCAACCTGTACGAGTTCGAGAAGACCGTCGCCAACCCCGAGGTCACCTTCGCGGATGCCATTGAGCACATCGATATCGGTGGCCCCTCCATGCTTCGCTCTGCCGCCAAGAACGCCGCGAGCGTTACCGTCATCTCCGACCCGGCCGACTATGATGCCGTCCTGGCCGAGATGCGCGAGACCGGTGGCTGCACCACGCTTTCCACCCGTCGTCGCCTGCAGGTGAAGGTCTACCAGACCACCGCCGCCTACGACACGGCTATCTCCCGTTGGCTTGCTGCCCAGGCAAGCGACGTGGCGGACACCTCTGCCAAACTCGAGGTCTCGCTGGAGAAGGTCGACGACCTGCGCTATGGCGAGAATCCTCAGCAGAAGGCTACGGTCTACCGCTTTGCCGATGGCTGCGAGAACTCCGCGAGCTCGCAGTTCCCGCTCGTGGGCTCCGAGCAGATTCAGGGCAAGCCGCTCAGCTACAACAACTATTTGGACGCCGATGCCGCTTGGAACCTGGTTCGCGAGTTCGACGAGCCTGCCTGCGTGATCCTCAAGCATCAGAACCCCTGCGGCTCCGCCGTTGCCGAGGACATCACGGCTGCCTACGACCGCGCCTTTGCCTGCGATCCCAAGAGCGCTTTCGGCGGCATCATCGCCTGCAACCGCGAGGTTCCCTTTGAGCTGGTTGAGCACTTTGCCGATCAGAACAAGCAGTTCGTCGAGGTCATCATCGCCCCGAGCTACACCGCCGAGGCGCTCGATCGCATGGCCAAGCGCCCCAACCTGCGCGTGCTGGCTACCGGCGGCGTGGACCACGGCGCCAAGGTGGAGCTGCGCTCCATCGACGGCGGCATGCTGGTGCAGGAGGTCGACCACGTGATCGAGGATCCCGCGACCTTTACGTTCCCCACCGACCGCAAGCCCACCGATGCCGAGATGGCCGAGCTTGAGTTTGCCTGGAAGGTCTGCAAGGGCGTCAAGTCCAACGCCATCCTGGTCTCCAAGGGTAAGGCCGGCATTGGCATGGGCCCGGGCCAGCCCAACCGCGTTGACTCCGCACTGCTTGCCTGCGAGCGCGCCGAGGACTTCTGCGAGCGCGAGGGCGTGGAGAAGGGCGGCTTTGCCTGCGCAAGCGACGCGTTCTTCCCGTTCCGCGACAACGTCGACGTGCTTGCTGAGCACGGCGTGACCTGCATCATCCAGCCCGGCGGCTCCAAGCGCGACGACGAGAGCATCCAGGCCTGCAACGAGCATGGCATCGCAATGGTCTTCACGGGCGCCCGCCACTTCCGCCACTAATGATCGTTACGCGGTTTTACCAAACCGCGTAACTGCTCGACGCTGCGCCGGCCCCAAGCACCTCATCTCGCCGCTCAAACCGTCGCTCGCGTACAGAAGTACGCGTCGCTCCTCTTTCGCGGCGACCTGAGGCACTTGGGTCCGGCTCGCTGGCTTATGTTCCACCAGCGGTATTGGCTCGCCCCGAACTAAAGCTATCTATTGCCGCCCGTGCCGGTTGGTGCAGGCGGCTTTTTTGGGTATAACGGTGCGGTGTATGTTTTTGAGAAAGGTTGGATATGGCCGTTGTGGATGATGCCGAGCTGTTTGGCAATGCCGAGGACCAGCGTGCGTACGAGGACTTTTGCGCCAATCAGGAGGCGGTCGAGAAGTTTACGCTCGACAAGCCCGCGCTTGTCTGCCGTTGGCGCATGTCCAACAAAAAGGTGCCCATGCTCAACCGCCACATTCGTGCGCTGTCCGAGCGCCTGGTGCAGGGCGAGCCGCTCACCCATAACATGCTCAGCTGGGCCAAGCAGCACGTTGAGTGGTCGCTTGCCGAGGGCGATTACACCGCGCGCGACGGCGTGCTCATGCTGGTGATCGACGTTAACGGCAATGCCGCCATGACGGTGGGGGAGTACGAGCCGCTGGCCGATACTTCGGCCAAGGCGCTGCGTGCCCGCTCCGCCGAGGCCCGCTCCGAGGCCGACGAAACCGGCGTGGCGCCCGAGCTGCTCGCCGCCGTCAACAACGGCGAGCTGGTCTTTGTGGCACCGGCGGACGAGTGCCTGTGTGGCACGGCGACGCTTATCGAGCAGCTGGCCCAGACCAAGGGCATCCCGGTCACGCGCGTGGACATTCCCGCGCAGCTCAAGGGCGCGCTGTTCCTGGTGAGTGACGAGCACGGCGTGGTCCCTGCCGCCGAGACGGACGCCGTCGAGTCCGACGCCGCTACGGTTGCCTTCTTTGCCGAAGGCTACGAAAAGCTCCGTGCCCGCCGCTCCTAACCTCAAGGCGGGGTGGGCTTACTGAAGCGAGCGAGCGCGTTCGATGGCGTAGGCGAGCGACAGCTGCTCCATCTCCGGGGCGCATTTGTAGCTCAGCCCGGTGAGAGCTGTCACCTTATCGAGGCGATATCGAATCGTGTTCGGGTGCTGGCTAGTCTGCTTGGCGGTTCGCTCGATACGTCGGTCGTTCTCGATGAATGCGGCGAGCGTGGATTCCAGTTCGCTGCCATGCTCGCTGTCGTGCTCGCGTATCGGCGAGAGAATCGCCTCCGAGAACGATCGCATCTCCGGGGTTTCCGCAAAAGGCATCACGGTTCTCAAGATGCCGAGCTGCGTATAGCGGACAGGGCCCTCGGCTCGTTGACAAGATAGGCGCTGTGCGTAAATCGCCTGCGAGATCGCCTGCGCCACCGCCTCGTCTCCAAACAGAATATCGCTGATGCCGAGCCCTTCCGCTCCGCCATCGATACCGCTAACCTCGACGAGCTCCGTGAGCGCCTGCGCGATTCGCTCCACATCGAGCGTCTGCTCCGAGTCGCTTGTCGCTACGAATAGCAGACCTCCGTCATAGGGTGCCAGCATGTTGTGGCATCCGGCGAGGGCCGATTTTGAACAAAGACGTTCGATTTGCAAAAACGTACGCGGGTCGAGGGGCTCTGCAAACGATGCGAACAGGGCGACCGCTTCGTCCAGAAATGACGGGTTAAGGCCTCGGATGCGTCGGCAGATGGACTCAGGCGATACGTCTGTCCTCAGGGCATCGATCTCGCGCTGTGCGAAGTCGATGGACGCGAGCTGCTCGATATGCCGTTTGACCTCATAGATGACGCTGTCAAAGAACAGTGAGTCGTCGGTCGTGAGAAAGACGGGGTAGTGCCGCGCGTTGGCGTAGCGGATGGCTTGGTCGGGAATCGGGATGTGCAAGACGTTTTTGATGATGAGACCGCTCGTTCCCTTGGCGACAAGGTATTTCACGGCTTCAGTGATGAGGTACGGGTCGTCCTTCGCATAGAGGAAGGTGCTGAGGACGATCTCGTCTGAGGTGAAGTTGACGCGCTGGTACTTGTTCTTGAGACCGGGCATGAGTTCATAATCGAGGATCCCGACGCCAGAGACGGCACGCGAGACGCCATCGCTGCCGGCGATTAGACGGACCGATCCCTCATATTCCCGTGAGAAGTCCGAGACGGTGTATAGCATCAACATCACCTTGTAAATCACTACAGTAAGTACCGATATAAATAGGATATTCGCACATCCATATGCCTTTGATGAGAGAAAAAGTTCAAATATCTGCTGATAGAACAAATAATCAGATTGAGAGTCGTTGTAGATTCCAACAAAAAATGATCCTTGGCGGCATCGTTACTAAACCGTACAGTGAAGCAACGTAAAGCTTTCGCTGAAAGGAGCGATGATGGGGCAGATGATGGTGCTTTCGGCTGAGGAAGTTTCCAAGGTGCTGACGATCGAGGATGCAATCGCTGCCGTGGAGGAGGCATATCGCCAGAAGGCAACGGGCAAGGGTGTTGCGTGGCCGATGGTATATGAGCAGTTCGAACCCGGCGTGGCCGACATGGATATCCGCTCGGGCGAGTTGGCGGGAAGCGGCCTCTTCGGTCTGAAGCTCACTGCTTGGTTCTCTCAGAATCCCAAAAAGGGGCTGCCCGAGATCTTTGGCACCACGCTGCTGTGCGACAACGCGACGGGCGAGCCGTTGGCGCTGCTCAACGCCTCCGCCGTCACTGGACTTCGCACCGGTGCCGCCGCTGCGCTCGGTGCCAAGTGGCTGGCTCGGGCGGATGCGTCCAAACTGCTTGTTGCGGGTGCCGGCCATATGAGCACCTATATGGTGGCGGGCGTGCTCGCCGCCTGTCCCAAGGTGAGCGAGGTCAAGGTGTGGGAGCCGGTTTCCGATGCCGCGCCCGAGGCCCGCGTCGAGCGCATGCGAGACGAGGTCGCCCATATCTTGGGCGCCTGCGAGCATGCTCGCGAGGCATCCACCTATTCCATCGAGGCGACGGCCGACGGCCAAGGTGCCGCGGCAGAGGCCGACATCATCGTGACGATTACGCCGGCAACCAAGCCCATCATCCCCGATGCATGGGTGCGCCCCGGTACGCATATCTCCTGCGTCGGTGCCGACATGCCCGGCAAGCAGGAGCTCGCCTCGGCACTTGTCGCCCGTGCCACTGTTTACGTCGACGACCGCGAGCAATCGGTCGCGTCCGGCGAGCTGGAGATTCCGGTTGCCGAGGGCGCCATCACGCCCGAGGACATCAAAGCGGAGCTCGGCGAAGTCATCGCCGGCACGGCTACGGGGCGTTCGGATGACGAGCAGGTAACGGTGTTCGATACGTCGGGCATCGCCGTTCAGGACCTTTCGGCATCGAAAATCGCCTACGACCGCGCCGTCGAGGCGGGGCTGGGCACCGCGGTGGAACTGTAAGAAAGTCAAGGAAAGGAAAGGACAATGCAGATCAAGGATTTTGCCGTCGAACAGTGGATGAACGAGTGGGAGACCAAGTGCACCCACAACGTTGCGGAGACGTGCGTCTACTCCCTTACGCTCGACCAGCTGTTCGAGCTTACGAACACCGACAAGAAGGCGTGGCTCGATAGCCTGTGCTCGCGCCGATTCACCTACGGAGACATCGAGGGGCAGCCCGGCTTCCTCGAGGGGGTCGCGCGTCTCTATAAGACGGTCGAGCCCGGGCATATCGTGCCCACGCACGGCGCGACCGGTGCCAACTCCCTGGTTATTTCCACGCTCGTCGAACCGGGCGATCACGTAGTCTCCGTCAAGCCTACCTACCAGCAGCTTTACTCGATTCCCGAGATGTGCGGTGCGAAGGTCGATATCCTTCAGCTCGATCGCAAGAACGGCTACCACGTCGACGTCGACGCGCTCGATGCCCTGGTGACCGACGATACCAAGCTCATCTGCATCAATAACCCGGACAACCCCACGGGCGCCCTGCTCGACACCGATACGCTCAAGGCGATTGTCGAGGTCGCGCGCAAACACGACGCGTGGCTGCTCTGCGACGAAGTCTATCGTCTGCTTACTCAGACGGATGAGTACTGCGAGTCCGTGGTCGACCTGTACGACAAGGCCGTCGCCACCGCATCCATGTCCAAGGTCTGGTCGTTCGCCGGCCTGCGTCTGGGCTGGGCGGTCACCAAGAGCCCGGAGCTCCGTCGCGCGCTCCTCTCGCATCGCGATTACAACCTGATTTCCGCCGGCATATTCAGCGAGTCGGTGGCGGAGTTGATTCTGAGTAACGCTTCCGTGATCCTTGAGCGCAGCCGTCGCATCGTCCGTCAGAACCTCGCTGTTCTGGAAAAGTGGGTCGAGAGTGAGCCGCACCTGTCGTTCGTCAAGCCCGAGGCGGGTAGCACCGCGCTCGTGTATTACGACTACGACATCGACTCCAGGACGTTCTGCACCGACATGATTAAGAAGTCCGGCGCGCTCGTCACCCCGGGCGATTGCTTCGAGGAGCCCAAGAGCATGCGTATCGGCTATGCATACTCCGATAACACCGACGACCTGCAGAAGGGCCTGGATGCCATCTCTGCGTACATGCGTACGCTCGAGTAGAGGCTCAAGGTCGAAGTGATGGGGCCGATCGGTTTAGGACCGGTCGGCCCCCATTTTCTCTCAAGGCTACCGAACGCTTTTGTCACATTAGGTGCCCACGGGGTCGTATCGCTGCGACGCCGTGGGCATAATGGTGTGGAAGGTGCAAGTTGCGCGAAATGGGAGGACACATGGCGCTGATCTATGTCGTTGAGGACGACGAGCGCATTCGTCGTGAGCTTGTCGACATCCTTGCCCGCGCCGGGTTTGAAATCGAGGCCTGCGAATCGTTTGAGCATGTCTCGCGCGATATCCTTGCCGCCGCGCCCGACCTGGTGTTGCTCGACCTCACGCTTCCCGTCAAGGACGGCCAACATATCTGCCACGAGGTTCGCCGCGAATCCGAGGTTCCTATCATCGTCCTCACGTCGCGCACGACCGAGATCGACGAGGTCATGGCCATGACGCTTGGCGCGGACGACTTTGTTCCCAAGCCTTACAGCGCCCGTGTGCTCGTGGCGCACATCAATGCGTTGCTGCGCCGCACCGCGGCGGCGGGCGATCGCAGCACGCTCGTCCACAAGGGGCTGGAGCTCGACCTTGCCCGCTCCATGGTCACCAATACGGCAACCGGCGACAGTACCGAGCTCACCAAAAACGAGCTGCGTATCCTCTCGCTGCTCTTGGGCCGCGCGGGCAAGATTGTCTCGCGCTCGGCTATCATGCAGGACCTGTGGGACTCCGACGCCTTCGTGGACGACAATACGCTCACCGTCAATATCAACCGCCTGCGCACCACGCTCGAAAAAATCGGCATCAAGGGGTATTTGACGACGCATCGCGGCCAAGGCTATTCGGTCTAGGGGCCGGTTATGTCGTTTGCCAAGTTCTTTAAAGATGCACTGCTTCCCGTTGCCGTGTGGACCTGCGGCGTGCTGCTGAGCTGTTTTGTACTGACGGTCGCCGGCGCCCCGGCATCCATCGTGGCCGTGGCGGTCGGTGTGTCCTTTATCTTTGGCATGCTGGGCATCGTGATCGAGTACGTGCGCCGTCGTCGTTTTCTGTGCCAGCTGGAGCGCGCGGCAGAGGAGCTGGGGAGCCCCGCATGGGTGCAGGAGATGGTGCAATGCCCGACCTATGCCGAGGGCGAGCTCGAATATGAGGTCTTGCGCCGGGTGGGCAAAGCCGCTTGCGACGAGGTGGCGGAAGGCCGGCGCCAGACCGATGACTACCGCGACTATATCGAGAGCTGGGTCCACGAGGCCAAGCTGCCCCTGGCGGCGGCTCATCTGATTTTGGAAAACCTGGACGGCAGCGAAGACGACCTGTCGCGCGTGGATGACCTGGGTCGCGAGCTGGCTCGCGTGGAGCGCTATATCGATCAGGCGCTGTACTATGCGCGCTCGGAAGTCGTAGAGCGCGACTACCTAATTCGCCGCTGGGGTCTCAAGAGCTTGGTGACGGGCGCGATTAAAGCCAACGCGCGCGAGCTCATTGCGGCGCACGTGGCTCCGGTGTGCGAGAACCTCGACTTTGAGGTGTTCACCGACGAGAAATGGCTCGAGTTTATTCTGGGCCAGCTCATTCAGAACAGCATTAAATATGCGCGTGAGGACGGCGCGAAGATTGTGTTTTCGGGTGCGTTGCTGGACGAGGGCCTGGCAAGCGAGCGCATCGAGCTTACCGTCGCGGACAACGGCTGCGGCGTGAGCGCGGCTGACCTGCCGCGCGTGTTCGAGAAGGGCTTTACCGGCGATAACGGCCGCACCACCAAGCGCGCAACGGGCATCGGCCTCTACCTGGTGGCACGCCTGTGTTCCAAGATGGGCATCGACGTCACCGCGGCATCCGACTCCGGCGAAGGCTTTGTCGTAACATTCGCTTTCTCGACCAACAAGTTTCAATACTTCGAGTAGTCGGGCCGTCTTGTGGTGCGGATGGCTATGTTCCCGAGCGTGACCATGGCTATGAGGCTCTAAAAAATCACCCAAACAAAACGTGCCGCCCAACCAGGGCGGCACGCCATCTCTCTATTCAGCTAACTCGCTGAAGTACGGTGACGAAGGCGCAAGGCCGGGAGGGGTTATCTAAGCCGACATCCCGCAGCCGCGAAGCGGCGAGGACGTCGGCGTGATAACCCCGCAGGCCATGCGCCGGCGGGAAGGAACCTACTTCACGACCAGAATGTCGCAGTCGGTGTTGCGCAGCAGGAATGTCGAAATCGAACCCAGGAGCGCATACTTGATCGAGGAAAGGCCACGAGCGCCGCAGAGCACCAGATCGGGCTTGACCACGTCGAGCATCTCGTCCTTGAGCGTCTCGCGAATACGGCCGGCGCGAATCATGACTTCGACCTCGGGAATGTTGGGATTAGCCTTGGCCTCTTCGAGCTGCTTGGCGATGGAGTTCTTAAAGGCCTCCTCCAGGCCGTTGACCAGATCGACCGGATAGGAACCGGCGCTCTCGAGCGCCGTGGAATCGATGACGTGACCGATGATCAGCTTGGCGCCATTGTTTGCGGCGACCTTGATAGCGCGTGTGAGCACAAAATCCTGCTGCTCAGTACCGTCGAGTGAAACAAATACCTTGGTATAGCCCTCGTTCATGGTTTCCTCCTTGGTCTATCGCACGGGCGCGGGGCTCGTGCATCGGACGACGTGTTGGCCGCCGGACACTTTAGCTTGTTGCAGTTATACCCAAGGATTTCGGTTTGACCGCTCGCAATTCTGTGAACGGGCGAGATTTTTGGTAAGGGTGGGCGCGGCCGCGGCCGAACGGTTGATAATGGGACATCGCCCGCAACCGTCCGCAGAACAACTATCGGCGGGTGACAAACGAGGGGGTCCCTTTGGATATCATCGAGCTTCTAAAATCTGCCTTCATGGGCCTGGTCGAGGGCATCACCGAATGGCTGCCCGTTTCGTCGACGGGCCACATGATCTTGGTGGACGAGTTCGTCAAGATGAATGTGAGCGAGACATTCTGGAATATGTTCCTGGTCGTGATTCAGCTTGGCGCCATTTTGGCCGTTTGCGTTCTGTTCTTCTACGACTTAAATCCGTTCTCGCCCAGCAAGGGCAAGGAGGGTCGTCGCGACACCTGGGTGCTGTGGGGCAAGATTGTGCTTGGCTGTATTCCCGCCGCGGCGATCGGTCTGCCGCTCAACGACTGGATGGAGGAGCATTTCTATAACGCTCCCGTCGTGGCGCTGGCGCTCATCGTGTACGGCGTGTTGTTTATCGTGATTGAGAACTGGCGTGCAAGTAAGCGCGAGAACGCCGCTCTTGCCGATTCGTTTGGTTCGCGTGCTGTGGTGGCGGGCGGGCGTCCCGCCGGTGCACACTTCGCGGCGCCTGCGGCGGATATTGCCGAAGACAATGACAATGACGAGGATTTGGATTTTGGATCCATCGCCACGCTCGAGGACCTGAGCTGGAAGACCGCATTGGGTATCGGTTGTTTCCAGGTGCTTTCGTTGATTCCGGGCACATCACGTTCCGGCTCCACCATCATCGGCGGCCTGCTGCTGGGCTGCACGCGCTCGGTGGCGTCCAAGTTCACGTTTTTCCTGGCCATTCCCGTTATGTTTGGCGCGAGCGCGCTCAAGCTGGTCAAGTACTTCGTTAAGGGCGGTACGTTTGGCACCAACGAGATTGCCATTCTGGGCGTGGGCTGCGTCGTGGCCTTTGTGGTTTCGCTTATTGCCATCAAGTGGCTCATGGGCTTCGTTCGCCGTCACGACTTTAAGTGCTTTGGCGTCTACCGCATTATTCTGGGCATCGTGGTGCTCGCGTACTTCTTTGTTCTGGAGCCTATGCTCGGCCTGTAACTTGGTTGACGCTGCGCGGCGGTCAGAGCGCGGCGCACGGAGTCGTGGTGTGATTTGCATCGGTGTCCGCGCGGCTCGGTATACTGGTACGGCTCAAACTATGGCGCCGCCCGCAGGCGCGCCGTCCGTCAGATGAGGAGTCGCCCATGACCCAGCCCTTGCCCTGGGAAAAGAACGCCGCGGTACCCGTGCCGCCCGCGCCGGAACCCGTGCCGCTCGATGCATACACCGCCCCCGCTGCGCCGGAGCCCGAGCTCGTTCCGCTCGACATCTACGACGCTCCCGCGTCGGCACCCAAGCCCGTCAAGCCGCTCGTCGACATCGACAGCCTTAATCCCGCCCAGCGCGAGGCCGTCCTGACCACCGAGGGCCCGTTGCTGGTCCTCGCCGGCGCAGGCTCGGGCAAGACTCGCGTCCTGACCTTCCGCATCGCGCATATGCTCGGCGACCTGGGTGTTAAGCCTTGGCAGGTTCTTGCCATCACGTTTACCAACAAAGCCGCGGCCGAGATGCGCGAGCGTCTGACGGCGCTCATTCCCAGCGGTACCCGCGGCATGTGGGTGTGCACCTTCCACGCCATGTGCGTGCGCATGCTGCGCGAGGACGCCGACCTGCTGGGTTACACCGGTCAGTTCACCATCTACGATGACGATGACTCAAAGCGCATGGTGCGTGACATTATGCAGGCGCTCGGCATCGAGCAAAAGCAGTTCCCCATCAACATGATTCGCAGCAAGATCAGTTCGGCCAAAAACGCCATGATCGGCCCCGAGGACATGCTCAAATCCGCCGATAGCCCCAACGACAAAAAGGCCGCGCAGGTCTACCTGGAGCTGGAGCGCCGCCTGCGCGCCGCCAACGCGATGGACTTCGACGATTTGCTCGTGCGCACACTCGAACTGCTGCGCACCCGCCCCGAGGTGCTCGACAAGTACCAGGAGCGCTTCCGCTACATTAGCGTCGACGAGTATCAGGACACCAACCACGTCCAGTACGAAATCGCCAACCTTCTGGCCGCCAAGTACCAAAACCTCATGGTTGTGGGCGACGATGACCAGTCCATTTACAGTTGGCGTGGCGCCGACATCACCAACATCTTGGACTTTGAGCAGGACTTTAAAAACTGCAAGACCGTTAAGCTCGAGCAGAACTACCGCTCTACGGGCCATATCCTAAATGCCGCCAACGCCGTGGTGCGCCACAACTCGCAGCGCAAGGACAAGCGCCTGTTTACGGCTGAGGGCGATGGCGAGAAGATTCAGGCCTTCCAGGCGAGCGACGAGCGCGACGAGGGTCGCTGGATTGCCGGTGAGATCGAGAAACTGCATGCCAAAGGCACGAGCTACGACGACATCGCCGTGTTTTATCGCACCAACGCCCAGTCGCGTATTCTCGAAGATATGTTTCTGCGCGCGGGCGTGCCCTACAAGATCGTGGGCGGCACTCGATTCTTCGACCGTGCCGAGATTCGCGACGTCATGGCCTACCTCAAGATGATCGTGAACCCGGCCGACGAGATGAGCGTCAAGCGCGTCATCAACACACCGCGCCGCGGCATTGGCTCCACCTCAATCCAAAAGATCGAGCAGCTGGCACGCGACAACCGTTGCTCGTTCTTCCAGGCTTGCGAGATTGCGTGCGCCGAAACCGGCATGTTTAGCGCCAAGGTGCGCAACGGCCTGTCGAGCTTTGTCTCACTGGTGCGCGAGGGCCGCCGCATGGACGGCGAGCTCAAGGACGTTGTCGAGATGATCGTCGATAAGACGGGCCTGCTGCAGGCGTTTCGCGCCGAGGGCACCATGGAATCTGAGAGCCGCGCCGAGAACATCCAGGAATTTCTGGGCGTTGCGGCGGAATTTGAGGAGACGCACGAGGATATCGAGGGTACGCTCGAGAGCCTAGAAGAGCTGCGCGCAGCCGGTGTTGCCGACGTGCCTGCCGGCGCCGAGCCCGAGCCCGTCATGGTGAGCGTGTCTGCGCCCGAACCGGGGCCATCTGTCCCGGCATCCTCGTTTGAGGCGCTCGTCGGCGCCCGTGACGTCGCGGGCTCCAATCCGCTCGATGGCTTGGCCGCTCCGGCGCTGTCTCCGCAGGATGCCCTGGCCGCCGCCATCGCAGGCAACGCGTATACCGCGCCGACGGAGCTGCCGGCGGCTGCCGTGCATGCCGGCGAGATCGAGCGTACCTACGGTCCGCTCACCTGTAAGGCGCTGCCGGCACTCATGGAGTGGCTGGCCTTGCGCTCCGACTTGGATTCCCTGGCCGGCGAGACGCATGCCATTACCATGATGACCATCCACTCCGCCAAGGGCCTGGAGTTTCCGGCGGTGTTCGTGGCCGGCATGGAGGAGGGTATCTTTCCGCACGTGCACGACTTTGGCGGTAGCGATGATCCGGGCAAGCTCGAGGAGGAGCGTCGCCTGGCCTACGTCGCCATCACGCGTGCCCGTAAACGCCTGTTCTTGACCTATGCGGCCACGCGTCGCACCTACGGTTCGACCTCCGCCAACCCGCGTTCGCGCTTTCTCAACGAGATTCCGTTTGAGGATATCGAGTTTAGCGGTATCGGTTCTGCCGGTTTTGAGGGCACGGGCTGGGAGAAGCGCGGCGACCGTCGCGGCACCTTTGGCTCGGGCATGGGTTCGGATATGTATGGCGGCAAGGTGTTTGGTTCGCATACGCGCTCGACCGGCGGTTCCGGTTCGCGCGGTGGATCGAGCTTCGACGATTTCTTTGGCGGCAGCAGCTACGGGACCGAGCGCCATCGTGGGGTCTCGCCCGACGCCGGTCGCGTTGCCTCGACCTTTGGCTCGGGCGCACCGCGAGCCAAAAAGCCGTCGTCCAAGGTGTCCCCGACAGTGGAGCGCAAGGTCGATCGCGCCAGCGCGTCGCAGGACTTTGCCGCGGGCGATACCGTGAGTCATAAGACCTTTGGCACGGGTACCGTGATCTCGGTCGCTGGAGACATGATCGAGGTCCAATTCGAAAAGACCGGCCAGACCAAAAAGCTGATGAAGGGCTTCGCTCCGATCGTCAAGCTGTCGTAATTCCGGCGGACCCGGGCGGGCGTATGGGGCAACATCGCCTGCTCGGGCAGTCCTGCGCAAGACGGAGGCCACATTAAGTGGCCTCCTTTGCGTGCGGAACTCGCGATCGATGTTGCCCCATACGCTCGCCCGGGTCCTTGGGTAACGTTGCTGGACGAACGTCGCTTTGCTCGTTCGCTTTTTGATCTAGAGAACCGGGTGGGCTGAATACTTAGACATGGCAAGGGGCTCCCCCGTTAAAGAACGGGGGAGCCCCTGTTGCGTTTTGAATGGTGCGCTTGACTTTGATGATTGATGATTTTATACGATTCAGTATAATTTTAGATAGATAGTAAAATGTAACTGAAATGAAAATGGTGAGTGGACATGCTGCTAAATTGTCTCCCTAAAAGACTCTTCTCTTTAGAGCTCGCCATCGATTCAGAGCCAGTTGAGATGCAGATTCCTCGCATGTATCTCGAGCGCTATTCGCTTCGCTTAGCACGGCTCGGCATGTCTGAGCAAGGCCGTTTTATTGTTGCGGAACCAAAAGAACCGCCCAGTGTCATTTCGGCGCGAAATCTCGCCAATGCAGTGCGCAAGATAGATGCTCGCCCGGTGGCAATTTGCTGGGACGCTATGGATTTAGGCTTTATGCGCGCGCTTTCTTCGGAGGGGATCGCATATATCCGAGATGAGCGAAATGCGTTTCTGCCGTTTATCGGAGCCGTTATTTCCGGTGAGGTGCTGGGTGCTTCTCCCGCTGCTCCGCTTTCGCCCCAATCTCAACGAATCGTCCTAAATCTCATCGCGGGACGATGGGTTGACTGCTCCGCCGGCGACCTGGCGCGTCTGTGTGGCAAAAGCGCGGCAAGCGTCAGCGGCTATCTTTCGGAAATCGCCGCTATAGCTCCTGGGTTGATTATGCGGGACGGCAAAAAGCGTATATTGTGCGATGCCGGGTTGTCGACCGAGACGCTGCTGGATGGGTTTGAGGACTATCTTCGCACACCAGTTTTAGAGCGAATCCGGCTCAAGAAGGTTATCGAGAGAACAGAGCTACGTGCCGTTGACGCGCTGCTTTCCGGTATGTCTGCCCTTAGCTATATGTCTGACCTTGCTCATGAAGACTCTGCTCCAACCATTGCTCTCGAAAAGAATCAGCTAGAGGACCTAAAAGAGCACATGGGTGACAGATGGCTGGAGGCCCAGTGGTACGAACCGGCTGGTGTCGAGATTGAGGTCTGGTCGTATCCCGTGGACGAGCCGTCCGATGTTAGTTTTGACACGACAGGTTTGCAATGTGTCGACCCGTTCTCCTTATACGTTGCCTGCGCAAAAGAGGATTACAAAGATGACCGTCTGCTCGATGCGGTCGAACAGCTCAGGAGGACGATATGCCAAAAGTGAGGGGGATAGAGCGATTTGCCGACGCCATGAGCAGCTGCAAAGGTGGTTACGTCCTTATTGGCGGGGGAGCCTGCAGCGTTCTGTTTGACAATGAGGGCGATTCGTTTAGAGCTACCGAAGACTTGGATGTCGTCGTAATTGCTGATGGGGAAGGCGTTGAATTTGCCACTGCATTGTGGGCATTTATCAAAGCAGCTGGATACGAGATTGGAAAGGTCGGCGATGGAAAGTGCACTTACTATCGGTTCTGCTTGCCCAAAGGATCGAAGCGGGCCCTAGACTATCCCGGTCAAATTGAGCTATTTGCCCGACATCCTGATTTTGTGCTCGAAGATGAAACGAGCGAAGTGGCACCTCTTTCCTTTGACGGGGCCGTATCAAGTCTCTCGGCAATTATCCTCGACGATGGCTACTACGAATTTATTCGCGACAACGCAGCGAACGTAGAGGGCATTACGTTGCTCGATGCACTCCATATCATTCCCCTCAAGATGCGTGCGCACATTGATATCAACAGAAGTTATGAAGAGGGACGTCGTTGCAACAACATTGATCGGCGGAAGCACCGTTCGGATGTTGCTCGACTTGCTGACTTGTTGTCGCCTTCGGCGCGTTTGGAGCTAACGGGGCAAATGAGAGTTGATGCGGAGGATTTTCTTACGGACTTTGCTTCGTATGTAAATCGGCAGACCAACCGTAAGGAAAGAGTGCGGCTTCAGGACACGCTATCGTTTCTCGAAAAGGTCTACCTATAGGCACCTTGAGTCGTTTTGTATGGCAGGGGCTCCTCCGTTGATGAACGGGGGAGCCCCTTGTTGCTTTTTGATTGTCGTTACTAGCCAGAGGCTCGCCGGGATGGGGCGCGGGGTTTGATCGATCGCGAGTTCCGCACGAGCCGGAGAGCACTTAATGTGCTCTCCGTGCGAGCAGGACTGTCCGAGCAGGCGACCAAACCCCGCGCCCCATCCCGGCGAGCGCTCGGGGACCGGTAACTTACAGGTGCGAGACGATCAGTTCCATCTGGCCTTCGAGGTCAATGGAGCTGACGGTGCTGGGTGCCAGCAGGTGACTTCCCTTGTGGACGGGGTCGCCGCAGACGGTGCCTTCGCCGTCGATGACCGACAGGCACATGAAGGGCCAGCGCTGCTCCAAGGTCTTGCTGCCGTCGACGCGCACGCGATCGACGGTGTAGCAGGAGTTAGACTCGAGCTCGGTTACGCCGTTCACCTCGGGCGCGGCCACCGTGCCGTCGGTCGGAGCCTGAGCATCAAAGTCGATGCAGTCGAGGCTCTGCTCAATGTGCAGCGGACGCAGTTTGCCGTCGGTGCCGGGACGGTCGTAGTCGTACAGGCGATATGTCACGTCGCTTGACTGCTGCGTCTCCAAAATGAGCGTGCCGGTCTTGATGGCGTGCACGGTACCGGAATCAATCTGGAAAAAGTCGCCCTTGTGGATCGGCAGCACGTTGAGCATGTCGTCCCAACGGCCCCCCTCGATCATCTGTGCGGCCTCGGCGCGGTCATACGCGCGCTGGCCGACGATGATCGTGGCGCCGGGCTCGCAGTCCAGCACATACCAGCACTCGGTTTTGCCCAGGCTGCCGTTCTCGTGCTTGGCGGCGTACTCGTCGTTGGGATGAATCTGGATCGAAAGGTCGTCCTTGGCGTCCAGAATCTTAACGAGCAGCGGGAACTCCTTGCCCTCGCACCTGCCAAAGAGCTCGCGGTGCTCGGCCCACAGCCACGACAGCGTGTGGCCGGCATACGGGCCCTCCGCAATCTGGCAGTCGCCGTTGGGGTGGGCCGAGATGGCCCAACACTCACCGATGGGTCCATCGGGAATGTCGTAGCCAAATACGGTTTCGAGCTGGCGGCCGCCCCAGATCTTCTCGTGGAAGATCGGCGTCAGTTTAATCAAATCGGACATATTCATACCCCATTGTGTTGCGCGGGCGTTGCACAAACAGCTCAAAACGAGCGCCCGCATGACTACAAAAACCTATGCCAACGTTACGTTGTGCAACTCAAAGCGGTCGCCAACGTTGCGCGAGACCGAATACTCAAAGGCCGCGCCGCTGTCCAAAAAGCCAATCTGGTTGAGCTCGAGCAGGGGAGAGCCAGGTTTGGTGTCCAGGCGCTCGGCTTCTTCCTCGGTTGCTGCCACGGCGCGAATGATACGGTGGAAGCTCGAGATCTTCAGCCCACATTGCTCGCGGACAAAGCGGTAGACCGATCCGTACAGGTCCTTCTTTTTAAGGCCCGGAATCAGCTCGAGGGGCATGTAGGTGTACTCGATAACGATGGGCTTCTCATCGGCCTGACGCACGCGCACGATGTGATAGGCAAAGTCATCCTCGGCAATTCCCAGCTGGGCTGCGATGTCCGCTGGTGGATTAACAATCGAGAAATCGTAGACCACCGAGGTCACCTTCTCCCCGCGGTGCTCATACGAAAAGCCCTGGGCACGGTCGTTTTTGCCCTGGAAAAACGCTTGGCCGGGAAGTCCCGCCGTGTCCTTAACGTAGGTACCCGATCCACGACGGCTGGTAACAAGACCTTCCTCGGTGATTTGCTCGATAGCTCGTTTGACGGTGATTTTGGAAACGCTATAGAGCTCGCAGAACTCAACGACGGTGGGAAGCTTGTCGCCTGGTTTAAGAGCGCCATCCTCAATACTTCGACGAATATCTGCAGCTATCGCCTCGTATTTGGGAATCATGAGACCTCCTTTCCAACTTGATTGAGTATAAAAGAAAGTATACTCAACACCTAAGTATCCCTATTGAGTCATTGAAAAGTTCGATAGATATATTACTAAAAGTCGCTTTGCGCTAAAAATAAAAGCGCTCTAAATAAATATACATTCGAATAATGTCGTGTTGAGAAATCTAATCGGTCCGAGGACGGGGCCGAACCGATTTAGCACCCAGCGAACCGAATCCTGTATTCTGCATTTCCTCAGATAAAACCTACCAAAACAAACCTGTCCCTTTTTGGTAGGTTTTTGCCTTGGGAGCGGTACCATACAGACAATGTTTAAACGAGAAAGGCGGGCCCCTATGGAACCTAAGCAGTACTACATCGGCATCGACGTCGGCGGCACTTCGGTTAAGGAGGGCCTGTTCGACGGGGATGGCAACCTGCTTGCGAAGGTCAGCGTGCCCACGCCTCCCATCGTTGACGCTGCGGGCTTTGCCGCGGTGACCGAGGCTATCGACCAGGTGGTCGCCAAGGCACAGATTCCGCGCGCCTTTGTGGCGGGCATTGGCCTTGCTGTTCCGTGCCCCATTCCGGCAGCGGGCGATGCCAAGGTCAAGGCCAACATTGCCATTAACTTGCCCGAGTTGAAGATCGCCATTCAGGAGCACTGCCCCGATGCGGTCGTTAAGTACGAGAACGATGCCAACGCCGCTGCCATGGGCGAGGCTTGGCTCGGTTCTGCCAAGGACGTGCAGAATGTGGTGATGGTCACCATCGGTACCGGCGTGGGCGGCGGCGTTATCGTCAACGGCGATGTGGTGTCGGGTGTTGTGGGCGCTGGCGGCGAGATTGGCCATATGTGCCTGAATCCGGCTGAGGAGCGCACTTGCGGCTGCGGCGGCCATGGCCACCTGGAGCAGTATTCCAGCGCCACCGGCGTGGTGAGCAACTACCTTGCCGAGTGCAAGAAGGCGGGCGTCGAGCCCATCGAGCTCACCGGCCCCTCCGATTCCAAGGACGTGTTCCAAGCCTGCCGCGAGGGTGATAAGCTCGCGCTGGCCGCGGCCGATACCATGGCCGACTATCTCGGCCGTGCCCTGGCGCTTATTGCCAACGTGGTCGATCCCGAGATGTTCCTGATCGGCGGCGGCGCCTCCGCCTCGGCCGATGTCTACCTCGATAAGGTTCGCGAGTACTTCCAGCGCTACGCGCTTTCCGCCTCGCGCGAGACGCCCATTAAGGTTGCCTCGCTCGGAAACGACGCCGGCATCATCGGTTCTGCCTACGTAGCCCTGCGCGCTGCCGGTAAATAGCTGGTGCAAGGGGGCCAGGTTACTTTGCACCAACATGGTGCAAAAGGGACAGCCTTGGCCCCCATACCTGCCACAAAATATGCCGTGGCCCTTCCGTCCCCAAAGGCCAGCTGCCAGCGTGCTACCATAGCTACGTCTAAGTACACATACCAAGTGGAGGATACCCATGGCAAACGTTCTTGTCTTTGGTCACCAGAACCCCGATAACGACGCCATCATGAGCGCCGTCGTTCTGTCTCAGCTGCTCAACCAGGTTGAGTATGCCGGCAACACCTATGAGGTCTGCGCTCTTGGCCAGCTTCCGGCAGAGTCCGCCAAGCTGCTCGCAGACGCCGGCATTGCCGAGCCCCGCGTGATTGAGTCCGTCGAGGCCGGCCAGCTTGTCGTTCTCACCGACCACAACGAGTCCGCCCAGTCCGTCGCCGGCCTTAAGGACGCCACGGTCTTTGGCGTCGTTGACCATCACCGCATCGGCGACTTTGAGAGCGCCGGCCCGCTGCACTACATCTGCCTGCCCTGGGGTTCCAGCTGCACCATCGTCACTAAGCTCGCCGGCGTGCTCGGCGTTGAGCTTTCCGACGTTCAGGCCAAGCTGCTGCTCTCGGCCATGATGACCGACACGCTCATGCTCAAGAGCCCCACCACCACCGATGTCGACCGCGCCGTCGCCGCCAAGCTCGGCGAGCAGGTGGGCGTCGACCCGGTCAAGTTTGGCATGGAGGTCTTCCTCACCCGTCCGTCCGGCTCCTTCACCGCAGCCGAGATGGTCGGCAACGACATCAAGATGTTCGGGCCCGCCGGCAAGAAGCTGCTCATCGGCCAGTACGAGACCGTCGACAAGAGCCGTGCGCTCGGCATGATCGACGAGATCCGCGAGGCCATGCGCGCCTACGCCGCCGAGAAGGGTGCCGACGGCATCGTCCTGTGCATCACCGACATCATGGAGGAGGGCTCGCAGGTCCTGCTCGAGGGCGAGACCGAGGCCGCTCAGAAGGGCCTGGGCATTGCCGACGAGCACGACGGCGTCTGGATGCCGGGCGTCCTCTCCCGTAAGAAGCAGGTCGCTGCCCCCATCATGGCCGCCTGCTAGGTTTTGTAACCTGCTACGACCGGACCGCGGACGCCCCGCGCTCCGGTCGTTTTTTGTGCGCGGGACCGCGTCCTCTATTGGACAGGGGCGCCCGTACCGCTGGGCAAATAATGTTCAACCTGTGGTTCCGCTTTTCGGCCACGCCTGCGTGCTTGTCGTGCAGGGTAGGCTAGATGCAAGCGTAATACGTTGGAGCGCGGTGCCGCCACTTGGGCGGGCCGTGCTTTTTTAAGACGGGAGCTTTCCCGTGAAAGGAGCCGCCCATGGCAGCAACTGAGCAGCTGTTCAACGTTCGTGAGCGCAAGCGCTTTGAACGTCATGACATCTGGGAGCGCATCGCCGAGAACGGCACGATTTCCGCCGCCGTCATGGTCATCGCCGCCATCGCCGCCGTTATCTGCGCCAACACCGATGTCTACGAGGCTATCCATCACTTTTTGGAGACCCCGCTGTATGTGGGTCTGGGCAACCTTACGGCTGGCCTCACCGTCGAGCTTTTCGTCAACGACTTTCTCATGGCGATCTTCTTTTTGTTGGTGGGCATTGAGCTTAAGTACGAGATGACGGTCGGCGAGCTCAAGAATCCGCGTCAGGCCATGCTTCCCATGCTGGCAGCCGTGGGCGGCGTCGTCGTTCCCGCCTGCATCTACCTGATCTTTAACCATGCCGGCGCCCGCAACGGTTGGGCCATCCCCATGGCAACCGATATTGCCTTTGCGCTGGGCGTGCTGTCGCTTTTGGGCAATCGCGTGCCCAACGGCGTGCGCGTGTTCTTCTCGACGCTCGCCATCGCCGACGACCTCATCTCCATCGCCGCCATCGCCATTTTCTACGGCCAGAGCCCCAGTCCGTTTTGGCTGGGTGCCGCTGCAGTTGTGACCTGCGCACTTGTGTGGCTCAACAAGACTCAGCATTATCGCCTTGCCCCGTACTCGGTGCTTGGTCTGCTGCTGTGGTTTTGCATGTTTAAGAGCGGCGTGCACGCCACGCTTGCCGGTGTCATCCTGGCCTTCACCATTCCGGCCAAGTGCGGTGTTAAGCTCGATAGCCTTACCGATTGGCTAGGCGAGTACCTGCCGTTGCTCGACGACCGTTACGACGACGAGGCGCACATCCTGGGCCAGCACGACTTTACCCTTTCGACTACCAAGGTCGAGCGTGTCATGCATCGTGTGACCCCGCCGCTCATCCGCATGGAGCGCCTGATCTCTACGCCGGTCAACTTTGTGATCCTGCCGATCTTTGCGTTTGTCAACGCGCAGGTTCGCCTTGTGGGCGTGGACATGAGCGTGCTGCTTACCGACCCGGTGACCCTCGGCGTGTACTTTGGCATGCTGCTGGGTAAGCCGATCGGTATCTTTGGCGTGACGTTTGCCCTGGTCAAGCTTAAGGCTTGCGAGCTGCCTCATAACGTTAACTGGCATATGATCGCCGGCGTGGGCATTTTGGGTGGCATCGGCTTTACCATGTCGATCCTCATCAGCGGCCTCGCCTTCCCGACGGCCCAGTTCGAGGTTCTGGCCGCCAAGGCCGCCATTCTTGCCGGTTCTGTTACCGCGGCCGTGCTGGGCATGATCTACATGAGCGTGGTCTGCAAGCATCCTTCGCCCAAGGACGAGTAGGAGCGCGAAAACCGGGGCCGGACATGCCCCGGATGCCCTCGTGTGAAAAAATGCCGTTTGTGAGCACTGTCACAAACGGCATTTCATTTATTTGCCATTTTTATTCCACGGTGCCGTAGACGGCGCCCCAGCCGTGGGCGGCAAGGGCCGAGTTAAGCTGGTCGCAAAGCGATTGGCGGTCGTAGTGGCCGGGCGGCAAAAGATTCACGATTTCCATGAGATCGGGCGCCAGGTCCAAGATCTCCGCCTGAACGATTAGATCCAGGCGGTCAATGGCCTTACGGCCATAAAACAAGCCGTCGACCAGACGCTGCAGGTCTCCGAACTCCTCGGCTTGAAAAGAGCCGTATTCCATACTGCCTCCTTGGATGTGCCATGCGGCTATATGGGTCATACGGTGGATATCGTAATTCATTGCGATGGACTTAATCTATCACGGCTTCATACCGTTGCGGCGGTAGCGGTCTATACTTAGACAAACTGCAACGTCCCGCTTTGCGAAAGGTCGCACCCATGCAGACGATCTACCAGAAGATGGAAACCACCGAACTCGATGCCGCCATCGAGGCGCTCAAAGCCGAGGTTGCCGAGGTCAAGGCCAAGGGCCTGGCGCTCGACATGGCGCGCGGCAAGCCGTCGCCCTCCCAGGTGGACATCTCGCGCCCCATGCTCGATATCCTCAATGCCGACGCCGATCTGCACGACGGTAACGTCGACTGCTCCAACTACGGCTGCTTTGAGGGCATCCCCTCGGCACGCAAGCTGGCGGGGGAGTTCCTGGGTTGCCCCGCCGATCAGACGCTCGTACTGGGTTCGTCGAGCCTTTTGATCGAGCACGATATCGCCGGTATGTTCTGGCGCTGCGGCTCGTGCGGCAGCGAGCCTTGGGAGGCTTATGAGGCCGCGCACGACGGTAAGAAGGTCAAGTTCCTGTGCCCGGTTCCCGGCTACGACCGTCATTTTGGCATCACCGCCGACCTGGGTATCGAGAACGTCCCCGTCGCGATGACCGGCAGCGGCCCCGACATGGACGAGGTAGAGCGCCTGGTTGCCACCGACGACTCCATCAAGGGCATCTGGTGCGTGCCCAAGTATTCCAACCCCACGGGCATCACCTTTAGCGAGGACACCGTGCGCCGCTTGGTCGAGATGCCCACGGCCGCGCCCGATTTTCGCATCTTTTGGGACAACGCCTACTGCGTGCACGACCTGTACGACGAGACCGACGAGCTCGCCAACATCTTCGATCTTGCCCGCGCGGCGGGTACCGAGGATCGCGTGGTGGCATTCGCCTCGACGTCCAAGATCACCTTCCCGGGCGCGGGCATCGGCTTTATCGGTGCGAGTCCTGCGGTCATCGCGGAGTTCTCCAAGCGCCTGAAGGCCGGTCTTATCAGCGCCGACAAGCTCAACCAGCTACGCCACGTGCGCTTCCTTCCCACCATCGAGGCGGTCAAGGAGCACATGAAAAAGCATGCCGAGTTCTTGCGTCCGCGCTTTGAGGCCGTCGAGCGCAAGCTCACTGAGGGCCTGGGCGATACGGGTTGCGCTACTTGGACGCATCCCCGCGGCGGCTACTTTGTGAGCTTTGATGGCCCCGAGGGCTCGGCCCAAAAGGTCGCCGCGCTTTGCGCCGACCTGGGTGTCAAGCTCACGCCGGCAGGTGCCACCTGGCCTTATGGCAAGGATCCGCGCGACACCAACATCCGCATCGCGCCGAGTTATCCCACGGTCGAGGACCTGGAGGCCGCACTCGACGTGCTGGTGCTGGCCGTCAAGCTTGTCGCTGCCGAGCTTGCTCGTGCCGAGCGCGCCTAACGCGTAGGGCCCCGCAAATCCGCGTCCAGTACCATCCGCACTCTCGATACGCAAAGGAGCGTATACATGGATTTGGGTATTTCCACCAACCCCACGCCGGAGCTCTACACCATCAGGGTGACCGGTGAGATTGATATCTCTAACGCCGACAGCTTGCGTAACGCCATCGACTTGGCGCTCGAGCAGCCCACCGAGGCCGTTGAGCTCGACTTTGCCCAGGTGAGCTATATCGACTCGACAGGTATTGGCGTACTTGTGGGCGCCGCGCACCACGCAGCCGATCACGACAAGCGGTTTGGCTGCGTCAACGTGCAGCCCCCGGTGATGCGCGTGGTTCAGTTGCTGGGTGTCGACCAGGAGATTTCAATTACGGCGGCATAAGCCCTGCCCCAAAAAGGGCGTGCCGTTTGGTATATGTTTGTGATGCGCTCGGATGTTTTGACGTCCGGGCGCTATACTTGACCGAATGAATAGACGAGTTCCGGCCGAATGGCGCGGTGCGGGCTCGACTCACATCGAGCCTTGGAGGTATGTGTGTTTGGTATTGGAGAGGGTGAGCTCGCGATCATCGTGGTCTTCGGCTTTTTGCTGTTTGGCCCGGATAAGCTCCCGCAGATGGGCCGCACGATCGGCCGTGCCATCCGTCAGTTCCGCGAGACGCAGGAAAAGATGACGGCTGTTGTTCAGTCCGAGATTATCGATCCGGTAAGCGAGGCCGCTTCGGCTCCGGTCAAGCCCAAGAAGGCTGCCGTCGATGACGATTCCGATGCGGACGAGGATGCCGTCGAGACGGCCGCGCCCGCAAAGAAGGAGACCTTTGCCGAGCGCCGTGCCCGCCTTGCCGCCGAGAAGGCCGCGAGTGAGGGTGCTGCCGAGGACGAAGGTGCTGCTGGTGAGGCTGAGGGCCCCGAGTCTGCCGCTGCCGCCGTCGAGCCCGAGCCTGCTGCAGAGCCGGAGCCCGAGCCCGAGCCGGCAGAGCCCACGACGGCTGACCTCTACGCCCGTCGTCCCCGCAAGCGCAAGGCCGTCGTCGACCAGCTCGCTCGCGAGCTCGAGGCCGAGGACGACGCCGCTGCCGCCCATGCCCCGAAGGGAGGCGATGAGTGATGCCTATCGGACCTGCGCGCATGCCGCTCTTCGATCATCTGGGTGAGCTCCGTCGTCGCCTGACCATCGTGGTCGTGTCAGTCTTTGCCGCCGCCATCGTGCTGTATTTCGCCACGCCCGTGGTGCTCGACATCCTGGAAGACCCCATCCGCTCTTTTGTGCCGGACGGTAAGTTCTACATCACCACCACGCTCGGCGGCTTTGGTCTGCGCTTTTCGCTGGCTCTCAAGATGGCCGTTGTCATGTGCACGCCTATGATCATTTGGCAGATTCTGGCGTTTTTCCTGCCGGCGCTTCGCCCCAACGAGCGCAAGTGGGTTGTTCCCACGGTGCTCGCCTCGACGGTGCTGTTCTTCCTGGGCGCAATCTTTTGCTACTTCATCATCATCCCTGCGGGCTTTGAGTGGCTCATCGGCGAAACCTCGGCCGTCGCTACGGCGCTGCCCGATCTGGAGAACTACGTCAACATGGAGCTGCTCTTTATGATCGGCTTTGGTGTGGCGTTTGAGCTGCCGCTCATCATCTTCTACCTTTCTGTCTTCCATATCGTGTCCTATGCGGCCTTCCGCGGTGCCTGGCGTTACGTATACGTTGGCCTGCTTGCGGGCTCGGCTGTGATTACGCCCGACGGCTCGCCCGTTACACTGGGTCTCATGTATGGCGCCCTGCTCTCGCTCTACGAGATTTCGCTCGCCATCGCCCGCGTGGTCATTACCGCGCGCGATGGCAAGGAAGGCTTGTTTGTGAGCCGTCTGGATCTGTTCTCGAACGACGACGAGGACGACGACGAGGAGTAAATCCGTATGCACGAGGTTGGCATTGTCAACGGCATACTCGATACAGTGATTCGCGCGGCGCGTGGGGCGGGGGCCTCGCGCGCTGTTTTGGTAACGCTGCGCATTGGGGATATGACCGAAGTTGTGCGTGAGGCGCTCGACTTTGCGTGGGAGACGTTTCGCGACGAGGACATACTCACGCGCGGCTGCGAGCTTGCCGTGGAGGAAGTCCATCCACAAAGTGAGTGCCTGGACTGCCGCGAGGTCTTTGAGCACGACCGCTTCCATTGCCGCTGTCCTCAGTGTGGCGGCACCAACGTGCGCCTGCTGCACGGCCGCGAGCTCGACATCGCCAGCATCGAGATCGAAACCCCCGACAATTAACCAGCCTGCCATTTGGGGACGGGGTATAAATGGTAGAAGTAAGGAGTGCCGAGTATGGCCGAGAAAACTATTGATATCGCATCGCCGATTCTGTCGCGCAATGAGCGCCTGGCAGATCAGCTGCGCCAGCGATTCAAAGAGACAGGCACCTATGTGATCAATGTGCTGTCGAGTCCCGGCTCTGGTAAGACCACCACGATTCTGGGCACCAACGAGCGCCTGCGCGACAAAGCCGGCCTGCGCTGTGCCGTCATCGAGGGCGATATCGCCTCGGATGTCGACGCCATCACCATGAAGGAAGCCGGCATGCCCGCCATTCAGATCAACACGGGCGGTCTGTGCCACCTCGAGGGCAACATGATCATGGAGGCCGTCGACGCGTTCGACCAGGCAGTGGGCCTTCAAAACATCGATGTTATCTTTATCGAAAACGTGGGCAATCTGGTCTGTCCGGTCGACTTTGACCTGGGCGAGAACCTGTCCATCATGATTCTCTCGGTGCCCGAGGGCGACGACAAGCCCATTAAGTACCCGGGCATCTTCCAGCACGCTGGCGCACAGCTGCTCAACAAGGTCGATGTGGCCCCGGCTTTCGATTTTGACATGGATAGGTATACTAAGACACTCGATGACCTCAATCCGCAGGCGCCGCGGTTTGTCGTGAGCGCACGCAAGGGCGAGGGCATGGATGCCTGGTGCGATTGGCTCATCGGGCAGATCGAACAAACAAGGGCGTAAGTCGGCCGTCGTACGTGCGGGCGCAGCCGCAGACACACGAGATAGGAGCCTCTTTTGAAGCTCATCATCGCCGAGAAAAACGACGCCGCGCGTCAGATTGCCGAGCGTCTTTCCACGGGCAAGCCCAAAAAGGACAAGGTGTACAACACCGCCATCTACCGTTTTGAGTGGAAGGGCGAGGAGTGCGTGACAATCGGCCTTGCCGGGCACATCCTTGCGCCCGATTTTTGCGACAGCGTACTGTTCGATAAAAAGCTGGGTTGGTATTCGGTCACCGAGGACGGCGAGATGCTGCCGGCCGATATACCCGATGGCCTGGCGCGTCCGCCCTATGACACCAAGCGCAAACCGTTCCTTGCCGACGGTATCTCCATCAAAGGCTGGAAGCTCGAGAGCCTGCCCTACCTTACCTGGGCGCCCGTTATCAAGCTGCCGGCCGAGAAAGAACTCATTCGCTCGCTCAAGAACCTTGCCAAGAAGTCCGACAGCGTCATCATCGCCACGGACTTCGATCGCGAGGGCGAGCTGATTGGTTCGGACGCCCTCAACAAGGTGCGCGAGGTTGCGCCCGACTTGCCGGTTGCCCGCGCCCAGTACTCTTCGTTTACCAAGGCCGAGATCACGCAGGCCTTTGATAACCTCGTCTCGCTCGACCAGAACCTGGCCGATGCCGGCGAGAGCCGTCAGCACATCGACCTCATTTGGGGTGCGGTGCTCACGCGCTACCTGACGCTCGCCAAGTTTGGCGGCTTTGGCAACGTGCGTTCTGCCGGCCGCGTGCAGACCCCGACGCTCGCCCTGGTGGTCGAGCGCGAGCGCGAGCGCATGGCGTTTGTGCCCGAGGACTACTGGCAGATCCGCGGCATGGCTGCCGCGCAGGCTGCTGCCGAGGACGACCGCTTTAAGATCGCGCACAAGACGGCGCGTTTTACCGACAAGGATGCTGCCGAGATGGCGTACGGCCATGTCGACGGCGTTGCGACGGCAACCGTTGCCGCGGTGACCAAGCGCTCGCGCAAGCAGCAGCCGCCCACGCCGTTTGCGACCACCTCGCTGCAGGCTGCCGCTGCGGCCGAGGGCATCTCGCCCGCACGCACCATGCGCATCGCCGAGTCCCTCTACATGGCGGGTCTTATCAGCTATCCGCGTGTCGACAACACCGTGTACCCCGCGACGCTCGATCTGGGCGCCGTGGTGAGTGACCTTGCAAAGATCAACCCGGCGCTGGCGCCCGTATGCAAAAAGGTGCTCGCCGGTCCCATGAAGCCCACGCGCGGCAAGGTCGAGACCACCGACCACCCGCCTATCTACCCCACGGGCGAGGGCGATCCGTCCATGCTCGACGGTGGCCAGCGCAAGCTCTACGACCTCATCGCTCGTCGCTTCCTGGCGACGCTTATGGGCCCCGCCACCATCGAGAACACCAAGCTCGAGCTCGACGTGAACGGCGAGCCGTTCGTGGCTTCGGGCGATGTGCTCGTGACCCCGGGTTTCCGCGAGGCATACCCGTACGGACTCAAGCGCGACGAGCAGATGCCGCCGCTGGAGCAGGGCGACACGGTCGACGTGTTCGACATTAAGCTCGAGGCCAAGCAGACCGAGCCGCCCGCACGCTACAGCCAGGGCAAGCTCGTGCAGGAGATGGAAAAGCGCGGCCTGGGCACCAAGTCCACGCGCGCGAGCATCATCGAGCGCCTGTACGCCGTGCGCTACCTCAAAAACGATCCCGTGGAGCCGAGTCAGCTGGGTATCGCCATCATCGATGCACTGTCGCAGTTTGCCCCGCGCATCACGAGCCCCGATATGACCAGCGAGCTCGACGGCGACATGACCCGCGTGGAGCGCGGCGAAGATACCGAAGAGCATGTCGTGACGCACTCGCGCGCGCTGCTGGCCGGCGTGCTCGATGAGCTGCTCAAGCATACGCAGGAGCTGGGCGACGCCATCAGCGATGCCGTCACGGCCGATGCGCGCGTGGGCGCCTGCCCCAAGTGCGGCAAGGATCTGGTCATGAAGACGAGCGCCAAGACCCGCGGCAGCTTTATCGGCTGCATGGGCTGGCCCGACTGCGACGTGACCTATCCGGTGCCGAGCGGTGTCAAGGTGAGCCCGCTCGAGGGCGAGGCTGCCGTGTGCTCCGAATGCGGCGCGCCGCGCATTAAGTGCCAGCCGTTCCGCCAGAAGGCCTTCGAGATCTGCGTGAACCCGACGTGCCCCACCAACTACGAGCCCGACCTTAAGGTGGGCGAGTGCAAGGTGTGCGCCGAGGCCGGACGCCATGGCGACCTGATCGCGCACAAGAGCGAGAAGAGCGGCAAGCGCTTTATTCGCTGCACCAACTACGATGACTGCGGCGTGAGCTATCCTCTGCCGGCGCGCGGTAAGCTCGAGGCGACGGGTGAGACCTGCCCCGAGTGCGGCGCCCCCATCGTGGTGGTCAACACGGCGCGCGGTCCGTGGCGCATCTGCGTGAACATGGACTGCCCGACCAAGGAGAAGAAGCCCGCCCGCGGCCGCAAGACCACGACTAAGGCGAGCACGGCAAAGAAGACCACGGCGAAAAAGACGACTGCCAAGAAGGCTGCCGCGAAAAAGACGACCACAAAGAAGGCGGCCGCCAGCAAGTAGCGGCGCAGCCGAAACATTGCCCAAAACAAAAACGGGCGAGGGTCCCATGATGAACTGCACCCCAAAACTTGGACGGCTTAAATAAGAACTACGCCGCAAGGGGCTGGTTCCGGAACTCCTCCGGGGTCAGCCCCTTCAGTTTAACCTGCCTTCGCCTCGT
>NZ_JBQKDO010000008.1:0-96264 GCF_052121795.1 Collinsella sp. LCP19S3_B7 | reverse complement strand
CGCCCGGTCCCGTTCCGAACCCGGAAGCTAAGCCCCATCGCGCCGAGAGTACTGCGGGGCCAGCCCGTGGGAGGCCAGGGCGCCGCTGACCGGTGGACGGCACCGAGCCGTGCGCTTGGACTGGGAAGGGGGAGGCCTCGCGGCCTCCCCCTTTTTTGCGCTATATACAAGCTGTGCCTTGTGAACGGACTCTTCCTTTGACTCTCTTACTGTTTGGCTGTTTTTTGAACCGTCGCTTTGTATTTGCGCGATAATTACTCGCATTGACGTTAGGGAGGGCTTGATGTTTACCGTTTTCGTTTTGGGCAATATTGCTTCGGGTAAATCGACTGCCTGCCGCTTTCTGGAATCTCGCGGAGCCCTGCTTATCGATTTAGACGTTCTTGCCAAATCGCTGTACGTACCGGGGTCGGATATCGTCAATGCTCTTGCTGAAGAGTTTGGCTGGGATATTTTGGACGAGGATGGCGGTGTTCGACGTAACGTTCTCGCTTCTCGAGCTTTTGTTTCTCCCGATACGGTTGCAAGGCTCAATAGTATTGTTCACCCCGCTCTCATTGAGCAGCTTTCGCTGAGGATTCTCGATCCTGCTTGCTGTACGGTTTCGTCCCCCCGCTATCCCTTTGCGGCGGTCGAAGTATCTGCTCCGACTGGCTTCGAGGACGCCTTTGGCCTTGCGGATGAAATTATGGTTGTTAGCGCTCCTTTAGCGGTCCGTCGCGAACGTGCTATTCACCGTGGTATGGAGCCATCCGATTTTGATGCTCGCTGTGCTTGCCAACCCGATGAGTCTTCGCTTTGCAGTCTCGCCACGACCGTGATTGATAACGCAGCGAGCGACAGCTCGCTCTTTGAACAACTGGACGCGTGGCTTGCTCGCCATGGCCTTATGGATGCTATGGATAAGGAGACGACAGATGCCTAAGACGCGTTTCTTTACGTGGTATCGCCTTGTGCCGCTGGTTGTCGTTTTCGTCTTTGGCCTTATCTCGCTCGTTTACTCGTGTGCTCCCGCCGCTTTCTTTAAACCGTTCTATCCGATTGACTATGAGGCGTATGTAAAGCAGTCCAGTATTTCGCATAATCTCGATCCGTATCTGGTGTGTGCCGTCATCAAGTCGGAATCAAACTGGGATCCCGAGGCGGAATCAAATCAGGGCGCCCAAGGTCTCATGCAACTTATGCCCGAAACCGCTCAGGATATGATCGCTAAGGGCCTTGTCGACGGGGACGAGTATTCTGCCGATGACCTGAATGACCCCGCTTCGAATATCGAATTTGGGTGCGCGTACCTCTCATACCTGTTGACGTATTTCAATGGGTCGACGGATAGCGCTATTGCTGCTTACAATGCCGGAATGGGCAATGTCGATGGGTGGGCGCAGCAAAACACATCGCTCCATAACGCGATTGCCTTTCCCGAGACGCAAGCCTATTTGATTCGTGTCAATAATGCCTGGATTCGCTATAAGACCCTCTATCCCGACCGGTTCGTATAGGACTATGCCTGCCGCCTGCGTATACTGCAGATGTATGAGTTAGGAGTATCCATGGCGGATTTTGAAGTTGAGCGTGTTGGCGGAGAGCTCAAACGTTTTGGCGTTGAGGGCTCCGAGGTACCGTTTGAGGTCGTGTCTCCCTATGAGCCTGCAGGTTCACAGCCTAAGGCCATTGAGTCGCTTGTGCAGGGTGTGAGGGACGGAGACCGCTATCAGGTTTTGCTTGGCGTGACCGGCTCGGGCAAGACCTTTACCATGGCCAAGACCATCGAAGCTCTCGGTAAGCCAACGCTGGTCATGGCCCCCAACAAAACCCTCGCCGCCCAGCTTGCGAGCGAGCTCAAAGAATTCTTTCCCAACAACGCCGTGGTCTACTTTGTCTCGTACTACGACTACTATCAGCCCGAGGCATATGTGCCGCAAAGCGATACGTATATCGAGAAGGATGCTTCGATTAACGAAGAAGTCGAGATGCTTCGACATCAGGCGACCGCCTCGTTGCTTTCTCGACGCGATGTGATTGTCGTTGCTTCGGTGTCCTGCATCTATGGCATCGGCTCTCCTGAGGACTATGCGGGGCTGGCGCCGAATGTCGACAAGAAAGTACCGCTCGAGCGCGATGACTTTATCCATGCGCTCATCGACATTCAGTACGACCGGAACGACTATGACTTGGCGCGTGGCACCTTCCGCGTGCGCGGTGATGTTGTCGATGTGTATCCGCCCTATGCCGAGCATCCGTTGCGATTTGAGTTCTTTGGCGATGAGGTCGAGCTTATCGCCGAAATCGATGAGGTTACCGGTGAGATGCTTCGTGAGTATGAGGCTATTCCCGTGTGGCCGGCATCGCACTATGTGACCGAGAAGCCCAAGGTCAAGGCGGCCTTGAAGTCAATCAGTGAAGAATGCGAAAAACGCGTCGCGGAGCTCAAGGCGACCGACAAGTTGCTCGAGGCGCAACGTCTGCAGCAACGGACCGATTATGACCTCGAGATGCTTGAGACCATGGGCTTTTGCAACGGCATCGAGAACTACTCTCGCCATTTGGACGGGCGTAAGCCGGGTGAACCGCCGTTTACCTTGATTGACTATTTTCCCAAGGACATGCTCTGCATCATAGACGAGAGCCACGTGACGGTGCCACAGATTCGCGGCATGCACGAAGGCGACCGATCGCGCAAAGTTACGCTTGTTGAGCATGGTTTTCGCCTGCCCTCGGCGCTCGACAATCGTCCGCTTCGCTTCGATGAGTTTGAGGCGAGGATTCCGCAGTTCATCTACGTCTCGGCCACGCCGGGCGACTACGAGCTGCGGGTGAGCCAAAACGACGTGGAGCAGATTATTCGTCCGACCGGCCTGCTCGACCCCAAGATTGACGTGCGTCCCGTTCGCGGTCAGATTGACGATCTTGAGGACGAGATTCGCGAGCGCGTTGCCCGCAAGGAGCGCGTCCTGGTGACCACGTTGACCAAGCGCATGGCCGAGGACCTGACCGACCATCTACTTGATGCGGGCATTAAGGTCAATTACATGCACTCTGATACGGCGACAATGGACCGTGTCGAGATCCTGCGAACGCTGCGCGAGGGCAAGATCGATGTCCTCGTTGGCATCAACCTGCTTCGCGAGGGCTTGGATCTTCCCGAGGTCTCACTAGTGGCAATTCTCGATGCCGATAAGGAAGGCTTCTTGCGCAACCGCCGTTCGCTGATTCAGACGATTGGCCGTGCGGCCCGTAACGCCGATGGCGAAGTCATCATGTATGCAGACGTTGTGACCGATTCGATGAAAGCGGCCATCGAGGAGACGCGGCGCCGTCGCGAGATTCAGATGGCATATAACGAAGAACATGGCATTGTGCCCAAGACAGTGCGCAAGGCCATCAACGACATCTCAAGTTTTATTGCCGAGGCCGAAAAAACTGTGGGCTCCAAGGGACGCTCGAAGGGCGACTCTCTTGGCCATGGTGCATTCTATACGCCCGATGAGTCGGGCGAGGGCGGTGTGCCGGAAACGGCGGCGCCCGAGCAGACACTTGCGGAGCAGTTGGAAGAACTACCGCATGACGAGCTTGTGCGGATCGTCGAAACCATGGAAGAGGATATGCGTAACGCTTCTGCCGCCATGGACTTTGAGGAGGCGGCGCGCCTGCGTGATGCTGTCGTTCAGATTCGGGCGATGCTCGAGGGTGCGTCTGAGGACGAGACGATCGAGCGCTTGCGTTCGCAGGCCCGCAAGGGTTCCACGTTCGCATCGGGTAGAAAACGCCAGGGTGCACGGTTTAAGAAATAGCGAACAGGCCCCGAGTTCCCTGTGGAGCTCGGGGCCTGTGTCTTTTGCGCGCTGGAATTCGTTCGTTAGAGGTCTGCGATCAGGGCTTCGGCACAACGGATACCGTCGGTGGCCGCGCTCATGATGCCTCCGGCATATCCAGCTCCCTCACCACAAGGGTAGAGGCCCGAGGTCGACACGGCATGGCACGTTCGGTCTCGGGTGACAGTGACCGGTGAGCTCGAACGAGTCTCCACGCCGGTAAGAACGGCATCGGGGCGGTCGTATCCCCGTAGCTTTTTTCCGAGTAGGGGAAGTCCCAGGCGGAGCGACTCGACGATATGCTGCGGCAGGGCTTCGTCAATTGCCGTCCAGGTCACACCGAGCGGATAGGTGGGCTTTACCTTTCCGGGCGCCTTGCTGGCGCGTCCTGCGAGGAAATCTCCGACGAGTTGTGCCGGTGCGTTCCAGTTGGAACCGCCCAGGCGATAGGCGGCCGCCTCGCAGGCGCGCTGGAGCTCGATGCCGGCGAGCGGGTCATCGTCGGGAAGGTCCTCGGGCGTTACGTTAACGAGCAGGGCGGCATTTGCGTTACGGCCGTCGCGGGCATTGAGGCTGGCGCCGTTGACGCACAGGTGGCCCTGCTCGGAAGAGGCGGCGACAACCTGCCCGCCGGGGCACATGCAAAACGAGAACACGCTGCGGCCGTTGGGAAGATGAGCGACGAGTTTGTAGGGGGCTGCTCCGAGGGCAGGATGTCCCGCCGAGGCTCCATATTGGGCTCGGTCGATGTCGCGCTGCGGATGCTCGATGCGAACGCCCATGGCAAAGGTCTTTTGTGCGAGGGCCACGTCGTGGTCCTTAAGGAGTTCAAAAATATCGCGAGCAGAATGCCCGCAGGCGAGGATGAGGTGCTTTGTCTCAATTGACTCGTAAGCGGCGTCTTGGGATGATTGGACATCAATACCGGTGATGGTGCCAGACGCGTCGATGCGAATGTCGACGAGTTTTGTTCGATAACGGACGACACCTCCGAGCTGCTCGATGCGCTGGGATATAGCGGTAACAACCGTGGGAAGGATGTCGGAGCCAATGTGCGGCTTGGCATCCCACAGAATATCGCGGGGCGCACCCGCCTCGACGAAGGTTTCGAGGATGAGGCGATGGGCGGGATTTTTTGTTCCCGTATTGAGCTTGCCGTCCGAGAAGGTCCCCGCGCCGCCCAGACCAAACTGGATATTGCTCTCGGGGTCGAGGATACGCTCCTTTAGAAAGAGGTCGATCGCCTGCGAGCGGCGAAATGCCGGGTCGCCGCGCTCGATGAGCAAGGGCTTCAGACCTGCTTCGGCAAGGGTGAGTGCGGCGAAAAGGCCGGCGCATCCGGCACCGACGACGATGGGGCGCTCTTTGGGTGCGCCGGAAACGGGGGAGGGGAATGAAGGTTCATCGTCTTCTATCGCGCGTACGCGCGAGCGGTCACGCTCGGCAACGCTGTCGATCGCTTCTCGCTCGAGGTGGGGACTAGTCAGCTCAACACGAAAGCTCAGGATAAAATGGACGTCTCGTTTTTTGCGAGCGTCGATTGACTTGCGGTGGAGCTCGATGGACTTGATCTCGGAGTCCTTGCAACGTAGGACGCGCTTGGCGACTCGCTTGCCAACAATGAGGCAGGCATTTTCATCGCCGGCTTCATCGAGTGACGCGTTGACTTGGGTGATTTCGATCATCGAGGTCTCCTTAGAGGCAAGAAAGAGGCCGTCCGGTATCCCAGACGGCCCGAATGCGTTTTTGATTATAGACTGTGCGGCTACAGGCTGCTTGCAGCGCGAATGCCCGAGATCCAGGCCCACGCAAGGTTAAAGCCTCCGCAATCGGCGTCGATGTCGAGCGCTTCGCCGCAGACGTAAAGCGGGGCGTCGACAACGCTGCACGCGTGTAGACTGGGTGTTGAGATGCTCTCGACAGATACGCCACCACGCGTGACCTGCGCCGAGCGCTCCTCGGCTGTTCCCTCGACGAGCAACTTAAAGTGCTTGAGGATCGAGACCAGGTGGACGACATCGTTGGAGCCCGGATGGCACTGCTCGAACGCTGTGCAGACGACGCGGGAGAGTTGCGGGGCGAGCATGCCGTCGAGCCAACGGGGATCGCGGGGCGAAAAGCCGCCGAGCAGCTTAACGCGCCTGTTAAGCATATCGAGCAAATCGTCTTTAGAGAGGTCGGGGAAAGCGTCGAGCAGGATCGTATCGCCGCGCTGGATACGACGGGAGAGGTTGAAGACAGCGACGCCCGAGATACCGAAGGTTCGAAACAGTACTTCACCGTCTTCGTGCCAGAGCTCCCTATGGTTTCGGGTGAGCGTCAAGCGGGCGCGGACGCGCAGACCATCCAACGTCTTGAGTGCCGCCCGATCGCCAACGACCGTTGCCGATACGGGGCAGAGGATGGGGCGCAGCGAAGTGAGGGGGAGGCTAAACGTATCGGCGATACCGGTGGGGTTGCCGCCCGTGGCGATAATTACGGCGCGCGCCTCCAGGGCCTCGTTCTTGCGAGGGACATCGGCGAGTGCTTTCCGAAGCGAGCGGAGCTCCGATTTTCGGTCGTCGTGCTTTTTTGCCTTGAGCGCCCGCGCTGGACGGTTTATTTGGAGTGCCCAGCCTTCGGAAGCTTTGTGCGCCGAGGCAACGTTGGCTCCGCAGATTAAGGTGATACCCAGGCGGTCGCAAACGTTGAGAAGCGCGTCGCGTACCGATTCGGCGCGAAGGGAGCGCGGGTACAGCCGGCCTTCCTCGGAGGTTGTCATGATGCCCAGCGAGGAGAAGAAACCCATAAGCTCTTGCTCGGGCTGGGGGCCCATGACGGATTCGACGAATGCGGGGCGGTTATACCGCTGAGGATCAATCGATTCGTTGGAGAGGTTGCAGCGACCGTTTCCGGTCGCAAGCAGCTTAAGGCCGCACGCGACATCGCGCTCAACGATGCAGACGCTTTTACCCGCGCGTGCGGCCGTAATGGCGGCGGCGAGGCCTGAAGCCCCGCCGCCGATTACCAGGACGTCATAGAAGGCGCTCGTGTTCACTTAGGCCTCGTCGGTCTCGTGCGGGGCAATGGCCTCGACGGCAGAGACGGCCTGGGGCAACATGCCGTCGGGCAGCGCGGTCTCGACCTCGCCCTTATCGCAGGCCTCGGCGAGTGCCGGATTAATGGGAAGCTGGCCCAAGATGTCGAGGTTATAGCGCTCTGCGACCTCGGGGAGCTTGCTCTTGCCAAAGACCTCGATCTTCTTGCCGCAGTCGGGGCACTCAATATAGCTCATGTTCTCGACAATGCCCAGAATGGGGACGTTCATCTTCTCGGCCATGTTAACCGCCTTGGCGACGATCATCGAGACCAGATCCTGCGGGCTCGTGACGATGACGATGCCGTCGACGGGCAGCGACTGGAAGACGGTGAGCGCGACGTCGCCTGTTCCCGGAGGCATGTCGACCAGCAGGTAGTCGATGGGGCCCCACGAGGTCTCGCTCCAGAACTGCCTAATGGCGCCTGCGATGACCGGACCGCGCCAAAGGACGGGGTCGGTCTCGTTTTGGAGCAGCAGGTTGGAGCTCATGACCTTGACGCCGTGCTCGGAGATTTCGGGCAGCATAAGGTTGCCAAGGGCATGGACGTGGCGTCCGCTCATACCGAACATCTTGGGGATAGAGGGACCGGTGATGTCGGCATCGAGGACGCCGACCTTGTGGCCGTGACGGGCAAGCTCGGTGGCGATGGCACCGGTGACAAACGACTTGCCGACACCGCCCTTGCCGGAAAGCACAGCGATGACGCGTTTGACCTCGGACAGCGTGTTCTCCTCAAATTGCGACGGCGACGTTTGTCCGCCGGCGGCCTGTGCGTGCTCGCAACCCATGTATGACTCCTTTGTATATGTTGGGGCCGGGGCCCCGTGATGTGACACGAGCGTCATTGTACCCTCGTTTGCGAGCGGGAGTCATTTGTGATGTGCGATGGGTAATCGATGGCATTCGAAAGCGTGGGTCGGACACGCAACATGCGTGCGTCGGACAAAGCTAAAGGTCTGGGAATCTTGTATTACGAACATCTGTGCGCGTCGAGTGCGCTAAACTCATCGGCAGTATGATTCGATGCAATAGGAGGCAAGGAGCTTCCATGTCTGATTCTTCTATCGTTATTCGCGGCGCTCGTGAGCACAACCTCCGTGATATCGATGTTTCCATTCCGCGTGACCAACTCGTGGTCATTACCGGTCTTTCTGGCTCGGGCAAGAGCTCGCTGGCATTTGACACTATCTATGCCGAGGGCCAGCGTCGATACGTCGAGAGCCTTTCGAGCTATGCGCGCCAGTTCTTGGGCCAGATGGACAAACCCGACTTGGATTCAATCGACGGCCTTTCGCCGGCGGTGTCGATTGACCAAAAGACGACGTCTAAAAACCCTCGCTCGACGGTTGGCACCGTAACCGAGATTTATGACTATCTGCGCCTGCTGTTCGCCCGTGTGGGCACCCCGCACTGTCCCGAATGCGGCCGCGTCATTGAGCGCCAGACGACCGACCAGGTTGCCGACAAGGTCTTGGCGGCGGGGGAGGGTCGCCGCGCGTTTGTGCTGGCACCGGTGGTGCGCGGGCGAAAAGGCGAGTACACCAAACTGTTTGAGGACCTTCGCGCCGAGGGCTTTAGCCGCGTGCGTGTCGACGGTGAAGTGCGCTCGCTCGACGATCCAATCGATCTGGACAAGAAGTTCAAGCACGATATCGAGGTCGTGGTCGATCGCATCGTGATCCGTGAGAACTCTCTGGGCCGTATCGCCGAGTCCGTTGAGCAGGCGACCGCGCTGGCTCACGGCAATGTAAATGTGTACATGCTGCCCGATCGTGATGCTCCCGAGGGGACCGAGGGCGAGCTGCTGGAGTATTCGTTGGCCTTGGCGTGCCCGGAGCATGGACACTCCATTGACGATCTTCAGCCGCGTGATTTTTCGTTTAACGCTCCCTATGGCGCATGTCCTGAGTGCGACGGCCTGGGCTTTAAGAAAACCGTTGATGCCGAGGCGCTGATCGAGGACCCCTCGAAGTCCATTGCCGACGGAGTCTTTGGTAGCCTGTTTGGCAATTCGAACTACTACCCGCAGATTTTTGCTGCGGTCTGTAAACACTTTAAGGTAAGCGCCGATACGCCGTGGGAGGACTTGCCCCCTCGCGTGCGTCGTGCATTCTTGGATGGCCTGGGCGATACGAAGATCTCGGTTGACTACCAAAAGCTCGACGGACGTCGTAGCCAGTGGGATACCAAGTTTTCGGGCGTTCGCAACATCCTGTACGAACGCTATACCGAGACGACGAACGAGAACACCAAGGCGCGCTTGGAGAAGTACATTCGCGAGGAACCGTGCTCGAGCTGCCACGGCGCTCGTTTGCGCCCTGAGATGCTCGCCGTCACCGTGGGCGGCAAGTCCATTTACGAGGTTTGTTGCCTGTCGTGCCGTGAGTCGCTCGAGTTTTTTGAGGGCCTGGAGCTCACCGAGCGCCAACAGTTTATCGGCGGGCGCATCGTCAAGGAAATCCTGGAGCGCTTGCGTTTTCTGGTCGATGTTGGACTCGACTATCTGACGCTCGATCGTGCCTCGGCGACGCTTTCTGGTGGCGAGGCGCAGCGTATTCGCCTGGCAACGCAGATCGGCGCGGGTCTCATGGGCGTGCTCTATATTCTAGACGAGCCATCGATCGGCCTTCATCAGCGCGATAACGAGCGCCTGATCAAGACCCTTGAGCGCCTGCGCGATATCGGCAATACCGTCATCGTCGTCGAACACGACGAGGACACGATCCGTGCCGCTGACTACGTGATCGACATGGGGCCCGGCGCCGGCGTCAACGGCGGACACGTAGTCGCGGCGGGAACGCCTGCCGATATCATGGCGTGTCCTGAGTCGATGACGGGCGCTTATCTGACCGGCAAACGAATGATCCGGGTGCCTGATGAACGGCGCAAGCCCGGTCGCGGCTGCCTTAAAATTACGGGCGCTCGAGCTAACAACCTCAAAAACGTTACTGCCAAGATTGAGTTTGGTACGCTTACGGTTGTTACCGGCGTGTCGGGATCGGGCAAGAGCTCCCTGGTTACCGACACCATTGCGCCTGCCCTTACGAATGCTATTCACCGTTCGACGCGCCCTGTGGGTCCGTATAAGAAAATCGAGGGCATCGAGTGTATCGATAAGGTTATCGATATCGACCAGTCGCCGATTGGCCGCACACCGCGTTCCAACCCTGCTACCTATATTGGCCTGTGGGATGATCTTCGCGCGCTGTTTGCGAGTACGCCGGAGTCGAAGGCGCGCGGCTACTCGCCGGGTCGTTTCTCCTTTAATGTGAGTGGCGGGCGCTGTGAGGCGTGCAAGGGCGACGGACAGATCAAGATCGAGATGCACTTCCTTCCCGATATCTACGTTCCCTGCGAAGTTTGCGGCGGTAAACGCTACAACCGCGAGACACTCGAGGTCACCTACCGTGGCAAGACCATCTCGGACGTGCTCGACATGAGCGTCACCGAGGCGCTGGCCTTCTTTGGGAATATCCCGCAGATTAAGCGCAAGCTTCAGACTTTGTATGACGTTGGCTTGGGCTATGTGAGTTTGGGGCAGCCTGCCACGACGCTTTCGGGCGGCGAGGCGCAGCGTGTGAAACTCGCCAAGGAGCTTCATCGACGCCAGACGGGCAAGACGTTCTATATTTTGGACGAGCCGACGACCGGCCTTCATTTTGAGGACGTCCGCCAGCTGCTCGATGTGCTGCAGCGCTTGGTCGATGCGGGCAACACGGTGCTGGTGATTGAACACAACCTTGATGTCATCAAGGTTGCCGACCGCCTGATCGATATGGGTCCCGAGGGCGGCAATGGCGGCGGAACCGTCGTGGTCTCGGGTACGCCGGAGCAGGTCGCGGCATGTTCGCAGAGTTACACGGGCAAGTTCTTGGCACCGCTGCTCAAGCGCGACCGCGAGCGTCAGGCACAACTCGACGCCCAGTAAAGAGACGCCGTCGTACGAGAAGCGCCACCGATTCCTTTCGATTCGGTGGCGCTTCTGTGTGTCGAGATGACGTATGCGGCTAAATTGGACATATACTTAGGCGTTACGTTCGAATGCGAGGGAAGGGACATGCCATGGCAAAGGCTGCAAAGACGCCGAAAACCAATGCGATGCGCGAGCTGGAAAACGCCGGCATCTCCTATATTCTCCATACGTATGAAGACGATGGCGATGAGTCGGTGGGTTTAGGCGTTGCAATTTTGGAACAACTTGGCGAGGAGCCTGGCCAGGGGTTTAAGACCTTGGTTTGCGTGACGCCGTCCAACGAACACGTTGTGTGCTGTCTTCCCGTTGCCGACGAGCTTGACCTAAAGGCCGCCGCGCGCGCCGCTGGTGAAAAGTCGCTGACCATGATGCATGTCAAGGACTTGCTTGCCGCGACGGGGTATGTCCGGGGCGGCTGCAGTCCAGTCGGCATGAAAAAACGCTTTCGGACGCTGATCGATGAGACATGCGTCCTTTGGGATACCATTTTTATCTCAGGCGGTAAGCGTGGCTATCAACTTGAGCTTGCCCCCGACGACTTAGTTGCATTTTGCGGGGCGACGGTTGCCCCGATCACGAGAGAGGACTGAGCGATGCCGCAGGAAGAATCGAAGCGCGGAGCTCACTTTGCAAAGGGTTCGGCTTCTCAGACGCCCGCGCCTGAGGCTTCTTCGCTCGATGACCAGATTCGAAACGCTTGGTCCGTTGCTGCAGATCCAGGGGAGACGGCTGTGTATTTGCGTGCCGCCGGTGCCGGTACGGTGCCTCCCCGTACGATTCTCTCTTCGGCTCGTCCCGATGAGACGGCGGTGTTTTTGGCCGCGGCTCAATCCCGTGCCGGACGGATGCCTGACGCCGGGGCGTCTCGTGCGCCGCGTCCCGATGAGACGGCGGTGTTTTTGATGGCGGCTCAGGGAAAGGGCGCACTGCAGGGTGTCCCAGCCGATCGTCCCGCGAGGCCTGCAACCGACGGTGATGGCGAGCAGTTGCTTTTGGATGACGAGTGGTCACCGCTCGGCTCGACCGATCCGGTCGAGGGCGTTGCTGTTGAGGACGATGATTGGGATCCTTTGTCGTTTTCTGGTCGAACCGCTGCCGCCAGGGAAGTTGACACGGTGTTTGGTAATAATGCCGTAGCTAACGATGACGCTTCGTTTGACAACGATGTCACGCCTGTTGACGGAGCTTTTTCTGCCGATGATGCCGTTTTGGTCGACGACCCCTTCGCGATAATCGATGAGCCTGATATCGAGGTTGATTCTCGACAACACACTGAAGTCAGCCCCCAATCACAGGACGACGTAGATGATATGGGCTCGTCGGACTACTCTACGGTTGGCCGTTCTGCCGGCCTCATGACTGCACTGACCATCGTGTCGCGCGTCACCGGGTTTATCCGTACTTGGGCTATGGCTGCCGCCATCGGCATGTCGCTGCTCTCGTCTTCCTATCAGGTCGCCAACAACCTGCCCAATATGCTCTATGAGCTCGTGATGGGCGGTATGTTGGTTACCGCCTTTTTGCCGGTGTACATGGGCGTGCGTCGTGAGCAGGGTCGCGGCGCCTCAAACGAATACGTAGGTAATCTGCTCGGCATCCTGCTTTTGCTGCTGGGCGGCATTTCGGTGTTGGGCACCGTGTTTGCTCCGGGCTTTATCTGGACGCAGTCGTTCCTTTCGGGCGATGGCGGAAGCATGGATACCGCTGCATTCATGTTCCGTTTCTTTGCCATTCAGATTTTGTTCTACGGCTTGGGCTCGGTGTTCTCGGGCGTTCTTAACGCGCATCGTGACTACTTTTGGTCGACGTTCGCCCCGGTACTCAACAATGTGATTGTCATTGCGAGTTTTATGGGCTTCGCTCCCGTATCTGCCTGCTTTGGTGAGCAGGCGGGCGTCGTTTTGATTTCGCTCGGCACGACGCTTGGCGTTTTTGTCCAGATGGCGTGCCAGATTCCCGCACTCGGTAAGCATGGTGTCCGGCCTCATATTCATATCGACTTTAAGGATCCTGCACTGCGACAGACGCTCGCGCTCGGCGTCCCGACGTTGCTCGCTACGGTATGCATGTTCGTGTCGACTTCCATTACCAACGCAGCCGCGCTGGTGGTGCAGCCCGAGACCGGTCCTTCTGTAATTGCCTATGCGCGCCTTTGGTACACACTGCCTTATGCCTTGATAGCCGCCTCGCTCTCGACGGCGCTTTATACCGAGCTTTCGCACGATGCCCAGGAAAAGGATTATGACAGCGTGCGCGTTGGTATCTCGCGCGGCGTGGCCCAGATGCTCTTCTTCCTGATTCCTTTCGCGCTATATCTCATTGTGTTTGCCCGTCCGCTCAACATGATTTATTGCGCCGGCAAGTTCGACGAGTCGGGTGTGGCGCTTGTGTCCGAGTTTCTGGTTTATCTGGCGCTCTCCCTGCCGCTCTACGGCGTGGTCGTGTTGATGCAGAAGAGCTTCTCGGCGTTGCTCGACATGAAGCCCTATAGTCGCTATTGCCTATACTCTGCCATCGGTCAGGCTGGTTCGGTTCTGCTGTTTGGTGTGGTGCTGGGCTATGGCATGCCTGCGATTGCGATGTCGTATGTTGTCGACTATGTGATTCTGGTCGGCTGTTCGCTGTGGTGGCTGCGTCGTCGTCTGCAGGGTCTTCAGGTTAAATCTATTCTGCACGGCTGCTTCTATGGCCTTTTGCTCGGCGGCCTGGGTGCCGCAGCGGGTGCCGGCGTTTTGTGGGCGCTCGAGAGTTTTGTCGGAGCGCTTGGCGGATCGATTCTTATTACCTTGGGCTATGTTTGCATCGCGGGCATGGTTTCACTTGCCGTGACTTTTGGCCTTGCCGTCCTTCTAAAGATGCCTGAGGTCTCCGCGCTTCTTCGCCGCAGGTAGGCAGTCGTGGCAGGTCATGACAACATTCCAACGCTTGCCGAACAGGTTTCGCGTGTGCCCATGCAGCCTGGCTGCTACCTTTGGAAAGATGCCAAGGGCGATGTCATTTACGTTGGCAAGGCTAAAAATCTGCGCTCGCGCATGCGTCAATATGTGACGTTGCAGGACGAGCGCCAAAAGATTCCACTGATGATGCAGCTGGTTGCGAGCTTTGACTATATCGTTGTCGAGAACGAGCACGAGGCGCTGGTGCTCGAGCGCAACCTGATCGGTCAATACCATCCGTACTTTAATGTCGACCTTAAGGACGATAAGAGCTATCCCTTTATCGCTATCACCAAGAGCGATCTGTTCCCAGCTATTAAATATACTCGTGAGCGTCATAAGCCGGGAACGCGTTATTTTGGTCCCTACACCGACAGCCGCGCGGCGCGCGAGACCATTGATACGCTGCGCAAGGTAATCCCGATCTGCTCGGCTTCTTGTGCGGAATGGCGTCGATGCCGCCGTATCGTCGAGTCCCACAAGGGCGAAGAAGATATCGTCAATATGATTTGCGCTCAAAACGGGCGTCCCTGCTTTGACTTCCATGTTGGCCGCGGCCCGGGGGCATGCGTCGGTGCGATCTCTCCAGCCGACTATGCTAAAAACGTTAAACGCGTCGAGCGATTTTTGTCGGGCCATCGTAAAGATGTCGTTGATGAGCTTACATCCGAGATGACGGACGCCGCCGAAGCGCTCGATTTTGAGCGGGCGGCGCGCGTCAAGCGTCGCTTGGAAGTTATTAGGGGCCTGGACGACCGACAGCAGGTCGTTTTTCCGTCGGGTGTCGATCTCGATGTGATTGGTTTCTATCGAGAAGAGACCATTTCGGCCGCCTGCGTGTTTGTTGTGCGCGAGGGGCGAACGGTTCGAACCTGTGAGTTCATTCTCGATAAGGGCCTGGATGTCGATGAAGAGGAGCTTCAGTCGGGTTTTCTCAAGCGCTATTACGACGAGACGGCTGATATTCCAGCCGAGGTGAACCTTTCCGTCGAGCTTGAGGATGCGGAGGCGCTAGGGGAGTGGCTTTCGGACAAGCGCGAGCGTTCCTGTCATCTCCATAGGCCTCAGCGCGGCGAAAAACACCGGTTGCTCGATATGGCATCTAAAAATGCGCGTCATGCCCTCATGCGTTATATGATGCGCACGGGATACGCCGACGATCGCACCAATCGAGCGCTCCTGGAGCTTGAGAGCGCCTTGGCGCTACCTGCGCCGCCAATGCGAATCGAGTGCTTCGATATCTCTACGCTTCATGGCACCTTTACGGTCGCCTCGATGGTGGTGTTTACCAACGGCCACGCCGACAAGAGCCAGTACCGCCGCTTTAAAATCCAGGCCGAATTGGACGAGGCGAACGACTTCGTTTCGATGTCCGAGGTTTTGGGGCGTCGCTATGCTCCCGAGCGGATGACCGACGAACGTTTTGGCTCGCGCCCCGATTTGCTCGTTGTCGACGGCGGCAAGCCGCAATTGACGGCTGCAATTAAGCAACTTGAGGCCCTTGGACTCGATATACCAGTTTGTGGTTTGGCAAAGGCCGATGAGGAGGTTTTCGTGCCTTGGGACGAGACTCCTGTCGTACTTCCGACCGGGTCTGCGTCGCTCTATCTCATCAAGCAGGTGCGCGACGAATCGCACCGTTTTGCCATCACGTTCCATCGCGAATTGCGCGATAAAGCCATGACGGTTTCGGTACTCGATGACGTTCCAGGCGTGGGACCCACTAGAAAACGTGCAATTATGCGCCATTTTGGCTCGATGAAGCGGTTGCGCGCGGCGAGTGAGCAAGAGATCGCGGAAGTTCGCGGCATACCTGCCGATGTTGCCAAGGCGGTCCACGAGGCGCTCGTTGCATGGAATGCCGAGCGCGCCGAGGCCGCGGCTGGCCATTCCGATAGCTAAACACGAGCATAAACAACTGATATACATGATTGCGCGATTTTCAACCATTTATTTCGCCATGATTGCCTGCTGGTTTCGGGTTTTATTAACGCTAAAACGTTTGACTAACCCAAGCGAAAACCCTGCTATCCTGCGGGTTGACGAAGACTGATATCTCACCTCGCCGATACATACTGTCTGCTGTATCGTTTGTCAACGAATTCGGTGAACGGTAGTAAATACCGTTCAAGCGTATGTATGTATCGGTCGCCGAGCGCGGCACCTCAGTTGGGTTTGTCGGTAGGTAAGGTATATATCGTCCGCAAGTTGCGCGGGGGCAAGTTTAGGTGCTCCCGGGTAAGATTCTCTATTGATAGGAGAAGACATGGCCATCATCAATAAGGGTATGTCCAGGCGTTCGTTCCTCGGCCTCACCGGCAGCGTCGCTGCTGTCGCCGGCCTTGGTCTCACTGGCTGCGGTGGCAGCTCTAGCGACGAGGGTTCCGCTCCCGCCGATTCCGCCAACCGTGGCGGCGGCGTGATCACTGCCGGTTCCGCTTACGCTCCGTCCAGCTTCGACCCCGCCAGCACTGGCTCCGCCGTGGGCCTGGGCGCTAACTGGCACGTCGTCGAGGGCCTCTACGGCATCGATTACCACGACTACAGCACTTTCAACGAGCTCGCCACCGATGATCCCAAGTCCGTGGACGACACCACCTTCGAGGTCACCATCCGCAAGGGCGCCAAATTCTCCGATGGCACCGAGGTTACCGCTGACGACGTCGTCGCCTCCTACACCGCTTGCGCCGCTTCTGCCACCTACGCTCCGTTCTTCCAGCCTTTCGAGTCCATCGAGGCCAAGGATGCCAGCACCGTGACGGTCAAGACCAAGGTCCCCAACTTCTCCCTGCTCAAGGATCGTCTGGCCATTATTCGCGTTACTCCTGCCGCCCAGAGCGAGGAGGATCGCGCCAAGCAGCCGATCGGCTCCGGCCCCTGGATGTACGATTCTATCTCCGATACCGAGATCACCCTGGTTCCCAACCCCGAGTACAACGGTGAGTATGCTGCCGAGGATAAGAAGATCCAGTACAGCATCCTGACCGACCCCACCGCTCGCGTCACCGCTCAGCAGGAAGGCTCCACGCTCGTCATGGAGCTCGTTACCGCTGACGCCGTCGACCAGCTCGAGGGCGCTGGCTGCAAGATTGACAACGTCCAGGGCTTCGGCACCCGCTTCATCATGTTCAACGTCGCCAAGGAGCCTTGGAACGACGTCAAGGTCCGTCAGGCTGTCATGTATGCGCTCGACACCGAGAAGATGATCAGCAACACCTTCGCCGGCCTTGCTACCGCTGCCAGCTGCTACCTGCCCAAGAGCTTCACCAACTATCATGAGGCCTCCACGGTGTACAAGACCGACGCCAAGAAGGCCAAGAAGCTTATCGAGGAGTCCGGTATCACCCCGGGCGCCATTACCCTGCGCACCACCGATAACGAGCAGATCAAGGGTATGGCTGCCCAGGTCAAGAACGACCTCGACGCTCTCGGCTTCGATGTGACCATCCAGACCGATACTTCGCCGGCCACCTATGCTGCCATCGACGGCGGCGAGGCCTACGATATCCTCCTTGCCCCTGGCGATCCTTCCTGCTTCGGCGCAGACCCCGACCTGCTGCTCAACTGGTGGTACGGCGACAACGTCTGGATGCAGACCCGTTGCCCGTGGAAGGAGTCCGCTGAGTGGCAGAAGCTCCACGGCCTTATGGACGAGGCTCTTGCCGCCGAGGGCGACGAGCAGCAGAAGAAGTGGAACGAGTGCTTCGACATCATCGCCGACAACGCCGTTCTGTACCCCGTTGTCCACGTTAAGACCGTCTCCGCTTCCTGGAACGATCCGTCCACTGCGCCCAACGGCGAGGCCCTCGATGGCTTCAAGGGCATCGGCACGACGAGCATGTCCTTTAAGGGTGTCGCGACCGTCAAGGCGTAAGACTCGCTTGAGTCTATATGCAGGATGTCGGCCGTTGGGACCGTATCCTCATAGTTGAAACAAAGACCCGGGCGGCAACGATGTCGCTCGGGTCTTGTAATGAGTATCCGTACTCATATACCAGTTGGTCCTACCGACAAAAGAAAGGGGAGAGAACGTGAACAACTTTCTACGTTTGATTGGAAGGCGTCTCGTGGCGCTGCCGATCATGGCATTGGGCGTCACCGTCCTGGTGTTCTTCCTTATGTCGTTCTCCAAGACCGACCCCGCCTACACGGCGTTGGGTGACGGTGCCTCGCCCGAGGCGGTTGCCGAGTACCATGAGAAGTATGGTCTGGACGACCCCTGGCCCGTGCGCTACGTGCGCTATATGGGCAATTTGATCCATGGCGACATGGGCACCTATGGTGCTGCTCGCAACTCCGTTGCCAAGCGCATCTCCACGGCCCTACCCGTCACGATGCAGCTGACCTTCATCGGTCTTGCCATCGGTGCGGTCGTATCGTTTTTGCTCGGCGTCATCGCGGCACTGTATCGCGATAAATGGCCGGACCAAGTGATCCGCGTCTTTTCCATCGCCGGCTTGGCAACCCCGTCGTTCTGGCTTGCCGTTCTGTTGATCCTGCTGTTCTCTTCCTACCTTAAGGTACTCCCGGCATCGGGTGCCCTGCCGCACTTCACCACGAATCCGGCTGGCTATCTGGGACGCATGATCATGCCCGCCATCGCCTTGGCATTTCCGCTGACGGGTCAGATGACTCGTATCGTGCGTACCGCCATGGTCGAGGAGCTCGACAAGGACTATGTCCGTATGGCTCGCGGCGCCGGCGTTCCCGAGAAGGTCGTCGTCGGCATCAACGTTCTCCGCAACGCGCTGATCACCCCGGTCACCACCCTCGGTCTTAAGATTGGCTATCTCATGGGCGGCGCCGTCGTCATCGAGGTCATCTTCAACCTCCCCGGCATGGGTACTGCGATCCTGCAGGGCGTTCAGGGCAACGAGGCGAACCTGGTTCAGGGCGTCGTCATCGTCGTTGCTCTTGCCTTCATCATCATCAACATCGTGGTTGACATGCTCTACCTGCTCATCAACCCGCGCATCAGGACGGTGTAGATTATGGTAAAGATTCGAGAGAAGCAAACCGAGCAGCTCGAGAAGGCTGCCTCCAAGGGGCTCAAGCTCGGTGGCTGGAAGAAGATGACGCTGTCTTCTAAGATTGCCGCCATCGTGCTGGTGCTGGTCGCCCTGACTGCGATTCTTGCCCCCCTGCTTGCCCCCTATAGCCCGGTCGAGATCTTTACGGCTCGCCAGGCTCCCGGCAACGGGTTTATCTTCGGAACCGACGACAAGGGCCGTGACATCCTTTCGCGTATGCTCTACGGTGGCCGTTACTCGCTGATCATCGGCTTTGGTGCTACCGCTATGGCTCTGGTCTGTGGCTCCGTTGTCGGTGCTCTTGCTGCGGTTTCGCGCAAGGCCGTCTCCGAGACGATTATGCGCATCCTGGACATCATCATGTCTGTCCCGGGTATCGCCCTCGCAGCCGTCTTCGTTTCCATCCTGGGCAACTCCGTGCCGTCGATTATCTTTGCGATCGGCTTTATGTACACCCCGCAGATCGCCCGTATCGTGCGTGCCAACATCGTATCCGAGTACGGTGAGGACTATGTCCGCGCGGTCATCGTCTCCGGCGCCAAGGCTCCGTGGATTCTGATCAAGCACGTTCTTCGTAACTGCATTGCCCCGATCATGGTCTTCACCGTCACCCTGGTCGCCGACGCTATCATCTTCGAGGCTTCGCTGACCTTTATCGGCGCTGGCATCCAGGAGCCCACTGCTACGTGGGGCAACATCCTCGCCGACGCCCGCGGTGGCGTGCTCGCCGGTCGTTGGTGGCAGGCGCTGTTCCCGGGTCTGGCCATCATGATCACCTGCCTGGCGCTCAACATCCTCTCCGAGGGCATTACCGACGCTATGGCCGCTGCTCCTTCCGCCGCTCTGGATCCGACCGATTCCTCCAAGCGCCGCGAGGCCGACCTGCTGGTCTCCGACCCCGTTCGCGCCTACAAGGAGCAGGCCCAGTCCCTGTCCGCCCGTCTTGGCGCCCTGCGCGATGTCGAGCTCAAGCGTAACGACCGCCATGTGCCCGATGAGTCCGTTGAGCCGATTCTTTCGGTCCGCGATTTCTGCATCCAGTTTGAGCACCACGGTGATATCAACGTGGTCGACCATGTCAACTTTGACGTCCGTCCCGGCCAGACCATGGGCCTGGTAGGTGAGTCCGGCTGCGGTAAGTCCATCACCACGCTGGCCATCATGGGCCTGACCGATGAGGACGAGCATCTTTCCGGCGAGGTCCTCTGGGAGGGTCGTGACCTGCTCAAGATGAGCAAGAAGGAGTGGTTCGGCCTGCGCGGTACCGATATCGCCATGGTCTATCAGGACGCCCTGTCCTCGCTCAACCCCTCTATGCTCATCTCCGCCCAGATGAAGCAGCTCACCAAGCGCGGCGGCACCCGCAGCGCCGAGGAGCTCCTGGAGCTCGTCGGCCTCGATCCCAAGCGCACGCTCGAGAGCTATCCGCACGAGCTTTCCGGTGGACAGCGTCAGCGCGTTCTGATCGCTATGGCCCTTACCCGCGACCCCAAGCTGGTCATCTGCGACGAGCCCACGACCGCTCTGGACGTTACCGTCCAAAAGCAGGTCATTAAGCTGCTCAACGATCTTCAGGCCAAGCTCGGCTTTGCCATGATCTTCGTTTCGCATGACCTGGCGTTGGTCGCCGAGGTCGCCCATAACATCACGGTTATGTACGCCGGTCAGGTTATCGAGCAGGCGCCCACCAAGGAGCTGCTCACCAACTCGATTCACGAGTACACCCGCGGTCTTCTGGGTTCCGTTCTGTCCATCGAGAGCGGTTCGGGCCGCCTGCACCAGGTGCCCGGCGCCGTCCCCAGCCCGCGCGATTTCCCCAAGGGCGATCGCTTCGCGCCCCGCTCAAGCCATCCGCACATCGGCCTGGACACCCGTCCGGTCTTCAAGCGCGTGCCCGGCACCGAGCACTTCTATTCCGAGCTCCCCGATGAGGTGCTCAAGGCAAATGGTTTGACCCCTCATGCGGAGGTGATGTAGATGAGCGAGACTGCGGTCAACGGCGTCGAGCCGATTATCTTCCTTGACGATGTCCACGTCACCTTTAGGACCCGTACCGGTTCGATCCTGCACCCCAATCTGGTTCATGCCGTCCAAGGCGTGACCATTAAGCTCATGCCCGGTCAGACGATCGGCATCGTCGGCGAGTCCGGTTGCGGCAAGTCCACCACTGCTAATGTCATGTGCGGCCTGCAGGCCCCCACGAGTGGCAAGGTCTACTTTAAGGGCAAGGACGTCACCAAGCGTACTGCCGAGGATCGTCGTCACATGGGCCGCGTCATCTCGGTCGTGTTCCAGAACCCCGCGACGGCACTCAACCCTCGCATGGTCGTTCGTGAGCAGCTGCTCGATCCCATGCGCGTCCACAACCTGGGTACCGAGGCCGAGCAGGAGAAGCGCGTTAAGGAACTCCTGGAACTCACCGGTCTGCCCAGCTCTGCCGCCGAGGTTCTTCCCGGCCAGCTTTCGGGCGGTCAGCGCCAGCGCGTGGCAATTGCCCGTGCCCTGTCGTTGAACCCTGACGCTATCATCGCCGACGAGCCCACCTCGGCTCTGGACGTTTCGGTCCGCGCGCAGATCCTCAACCTGTTGACCGATCTTAAGAAGGAGCTCGGCTTGGCCATGGTGTTCATTAGCCATGACATCCAGACGGTCCGCTACATCTCTGACGACATCATCGTCATGAACGGCGGCAAGATCGTCGAGCAGGGCGAGGCCAAGCAGGTCTTCCAGAACCCGCAGGACCCCTACACCAAGATGCTGCTCGGTGCTGCGCCGTCGCTGCTGCACCCCAAGCTTGGCGAGTAGGTTCGCTTTCCCTCCTGTGCGCCCGGCTCCCTTGCCGGGCGCACCCTCGTTGCGATTTCGAAAGGTTGGGTTCACGAGCCATGCCAAGCGCTCAGGAGCTACAACAGCAATTTGGTGGTTATCGGGGCGCCATGCCTCGTCCATCAGATTTCGATCTCTTTTGGAACGACCGCATGGCCGAGGCTGACGCCGTCGAGATCGACTATTCGGTCGAGGCGGCATCGATTGCCGATGCTGCGACCTGCCAGTTTTTTGACCTCTGGTATACCGGCATGTGTGGCGCCCGCCTGCATGCCAAGTATCTCAAGCCGGTTTCGGACGAGTCCGTGCCGCTGGTGCTACAGTTCCACGGCTATCCGGGCGCAAGCCGCAGCTGGTTCGAGCAGGCGTCGTTTGCGGGTATGGGCATGGCACTTGTCGCCCTCGACTGCCCCGGTCAGGGTGGCCCCTCCGCGGATATTGGTGGATTTGAAGGCACAACGGTTGCCGGGCATATCGTTGCCGGTATCGACGGCGACCCGGCCAATCTCTACTACGTACGCTTGCATCAGGATATCCGCATTCTGTGCCGCATTGTTCGCGAGCTCGAGGGCATCGATCTTGCCCGTGTTTTTGTGAACGGTGCGTCGCAGGGCGGTGGCTTGGGCATTGCGACCTGCGCGCTTAACAGCGAGCTTATCAATCGTGCCGCCATCCTCTATCCTTTCCTGTCGGATTTCCGCCTGGTCTGGGATTTGGATGCCGACGACATTGCCTACGAGGGCCTGCGCTATTGGTCTCGCTGGTTTGACGAGGACTCGACTCGTATTGACGAGGCCTATGCCAAGCTGGCGTATTTCGATTCCAAGAACTTTGCCCCCATGGTCAAATGCCCCGTGCTGTTTGGCACGGGAACGGCCGATATCGTCTGTCCACCGGCGACGCAGTTTGCGGTCTACAACAACCTGACCTGTGAGAAGCGCCATGAGTTCTTTGAGGGCTTTGGCCACGAGGAGATTCAGGATTTTGACGATCTGATCATTCCGTTTTTCTGCAAGGAAGGGGAGGCTCATGTCTAAGTGCGAGAGCAATGTCAATGAGCTGATTGACCCCGAGCTTGCGGGGATCTCTGGGACGGTTTCGTCAAGGCTCTCCGATTTCCGTGATTGGCGTGGCGATGCCTTGGCGGATGTTTCCGAGTTGGAGGCAGCCGCTTCGGACCTTGAGGTTTGCGGACTGACTGTCACGGCGATTGATTTCGCCAATCCGTGCGCGCGCTACTCCGAGGTTTCCTTTGAACTTGCCGGGGAAGTCGTACACGGCCGTTTGATTGAGCCCTCAGGTTGTGCCCGGGCATCCGAGCTTGTGCCGCTATGCCTGATGTTTCACGACATCGACCGACCCGTACGTGGATGGCATCACATGACGAGGTTTGCCGCCATGGGATATGCCGTGCTTGCGCTGGACGACGATGTGATTGGGCTCAGCGAGCTGCAGCAGGGGGTTACCTCGCCCGTTTTTGTTGAACGCGTCCGCTGGGGCTGTGCAATGGCAAAGGTCGCGCGCAATCTTGATGGCATGGACCCCGACCGCATCTTTGCATGGGGCGAGGGCCTTGGCGGTGGAGTCGCGCTGGCGGTTTCTGCTCTGGACGAGCGGGGCCTTGCCTGCACGGCGGTTGCCAATCCGCTTCCCGGCGGCCTCGAAGCGCTGTCGGCTCGGGTGCGCGGATCGGTACTCATGGGTACATCGCTCATGGATGCCGTGAGCGATCCCAAGGGCCAGTTTGCCGTATTCAACGGTCTTGAGTGTGACCGGAGGCATATTATCTATGCCAAATATGCTCACGAACGCATCAATGCGTTCGAAAACGAAGTCGTCGACTTCTTTAACCAAGCGTTCTACCTGTGTTCTTTGGCCTAGACGGCCTGGACACTGCCAACAAGAGTGGGCGGCATAGGGCCACCCGCCAGACAACTAAGGAGATTCTTGTGGCAACTCAGAAATTCACCGGCGTTATTCCTCCCGTCGTTGTTCCCGATACCGAAGATCACCAGCTCGACGTTGCCTCCTTTGAGCGCAGCATCAACCGCATGATCGACGCCGGCGTCGATGGCCTGTTCTTCCTGGGCTCTTCGGGTGAGGTCGTTTTCTCCACCGACGAGCGTCGTCGACAGATCATCGCCGAGGCCGTTCGAATCGTCGACCACCGCGTTCCTGTTCTGGTCGGCATCATCGATACCGAGACCGAGCGCATGATTGAGCACGGTAAGGTTGCTCAGGAGCTGGGCGCCGATGCGCTCGTTGCCACCTGCCCGTTCTATGCCCTGCAGGGCATGACCGAGGTCGAGGAGCATTTCCGCATCCTGCACGAGGAACTCGACCTGCCCATCTTTGCCTATGACATTCCCGTGTGCGTTCACACCAAGCTCCCCTGGAAGCTCCTTGCAAAGCTCGGCGCCGAGGGCGTCCTTGCTGGCGTCAAGGATTCCTCGGGTGACGACGTCTCGTTCCGCTACCTCGTTCAGGAGAACGAGAAGAACGGCCATCCGATGAGCATCCTCACCGGCCATGAGGTCGTCGTCGACGGTGCCTACCTTGGTGGCGCCGACGGCTCTGTCCCGGGTCTCGCCAACGTTGAGCCCGAGGGCTACGTGCGTCAGTGGAAGGCCGCCCAGGCTGGTGACTGGGCTACCGTCAAAGCCGAGCAGGATCGCCTCAATGAGATTTCGCACATCTGGGACGTCACCTCGGGCGTCCAGGGCTATGCCGGTGGCGTTGGCGCCTTCAAGACCGCTATGAACCTCATGGGCATTTTCGACAGCCCGACCATGCCGCGCCCGGTGAAGGCCATGACCGGCGAGAACGTCGAGGCGATTAGGAAGGTCCTGCAGGACAACGGTCTCCTGTAAAGCTTTCCCGGGCACCCGATCTTGGGATCAAGCGATCGAGCGTGACCCATTAGGTCAACGCCCGACCGCTTTCACCCCAACCCCGGGCACTCGGGAAGCCTTTAGCAAGCTGCGGCGATAACACCGCCTTTATTTCCTGTAGTTGTTTTTATCTCCTAAGGAGAGCGACATGGAGAACAAGTACATCTGCTCCGTTGATATCGGTGGCACCAAGATTGCGACCGCCATTATGGAATATCCGGCTGATGGCGGCGTGCCCCATCCCGTATTTGAGGCTGAGGTTCCCACCGAGGCCCAAGAGGGCGGTGAGGCCGTCTTCCAGCGTATCGAGGCGTCCATCAAGGCCGCTCTCGAGGCGAATCCCGATGTCGAGGTCCTTGGCGTCGGTATCGGTGCCGCTGGCGTCGTCGATCCCAAGACGGGCGCCATCGCGTATGCCAACGAGATCATGCCCGGCTGGTCTGGCGTTCAGTTGGGGCCGCGTCTGCGCGAGGACCTCGGTCTTCCCGTTGCCGTTGTAGGCGACGTGCAGGCTCATGCTCTGGGTGAGGCCCATTGGGGCGTCGGCAAGGGCAAGTTCTCCGTCTTGTGTCTGGGCATCGGTACGGGTATCGGAGGCGCATATGTCGAGAACGGTCGCGTGATGCAGGGCTTCCATGGTGCTGCCGGCCATATGGGCCACATCGAGTGCTCGGCTGCCGCCGGCATTCCCTGCGCCTGCGGGCGTTCCGGCCATCTGGAGTCGGTGGCTTCGGGTACGTCGATTGGGCGCATGTACGACGAGCGCTTCGGTCGTGTTGACCCCAGCCGTCCCTCGGTTGGCCGCGACGTGAACGACCTGTGCCGCGCGGGTGACGCAAAGGCGACCGAGGTCATCCACGATGCCGGCTTTGCATTGGGCGCTAGCTTGGGCTCGCTCGCCAACATTCTGGATCCAGAGGTCATCGTGCTTTCGGGTGGCGTAATTCACCAGGGACCCGATTGGCGTTCGCAGACGTGGAAGGATTCGGTACACGAGGGCTATGCCAGCCAAGCGCTCGATCCGCTTCAGGACACGCCGATCCTCATCGGTTCTCTGGAGGGCGACGCACCGCTTATCGGTGCCGCCGAGCATCTTCTTGCCTCGTTAAAGTAAACGTATCTGCTGTAGGAGCCTCCCGAGACGACATGCCTCGGGAGGCTGTTCTGAGAAAGGTTATAGCCTTATGACCGTCGATCCTTTAATTCAATCCCTGAAGGGTAAGCTCATCGTGAGCGTTCAGGCGTATATGGGCGAGCCGCTTCGTACGCCCGAGACCATGGCTCAAATGTCTCGCGCTTGCGAACTCGGCGGCGCCGCCGCCATTCGTTGCCAGGGCCTTGCCGACATCGCCGCCATTAAGGGCCGCTGTGAGGTTCCTGTTATCGGCCTGTGGAAGGATGGACACGAGGGCGTTTATATCACGCCGACGCTGCGTCACGCTCGCGCCTGCGTTGCTGCGGGTGCCGATATCGTGGCGATCGACGCCACCGATCGTCCGCGCCCCGATGGCAAGTCGGTCGAGGATACCTTCCGCCCGCTGCACGAGGAGGGTGTGCTCCTGATGGCGGATTGTGCCACCATCGAGGACATTCGCCGTGCGGTTGATATGGGCTTCGACCTGGTATCCACCACGCTTTCTCATGGTGTTGCCGCTATCGATTGCACCATGGCCGACGGTCCCGATCTGCCGCTCCTGCGCCAGGCGACCGAGGAGTTTCCCGGCCTTCCCATCATCTGCGAAGGCCGCGTGCATACGCCCGAGGAGGCCCGTGCCGCGATTGACGCCGGCGCCTGGGCCGTTGTCGTGGGCACTGCCATTACGCACCCCACGAGTATTACGAGTTGGTTCAAAGCCGCGCTTGAGGCGTAAGACGGATCTCGTATCCGCTCGGGGCGGTATACTCAATAAAGGCAATTGATCGCGCGGGATCCGGGTTGCTGGGTCCCGCGCTTGTTTTTAGGAGGCAGCACATGCAAAAGGGAGATGCCATGGATGCGGCGGAGCGCTCGGAGCGCATCCCCGATATCGTCATCATCACCGGAATGTCCGGATCGGGCCGCACACAGGCCATGCATGTGTTTGAGGACATGGGCTATTTTTGTATCGACAACCTGCCTCCGCGCCTGATTGCGCAGCTTGCCGAGCTCGTCGGCATCAATACGGGCGTGGGCAGGCATCTTGCCGTCACCTGCGACCTGCGCAGCCAGGGCTTGTTCGATGAGCTGCTCGATGCGGTCGCCGCGCTCGAAGAGCGCGAGATGAGCTGCGACATCGTGTTCCTGGAGGCCTCTGACGAGGTGCTGATTCGTCGCTACAGCGAAAATCGTCGCCGCCATCCCATTGCCAAGCCGGGGGAGACCACGGCCGACGCCATCCAGCGCGAGCGTTTACAACTCCAGGGCGTGCGCGACCGAGCCGATATGATCATCGATACGAGCCGCCTTCGTACCTCTGCCCTGCGCAACAAGCTGCGTATGGCGTTCTCCGAGTTGTCCGACCAGCAGCTTATGGACGTCCACGTGTTCTCGTTTGGCTTTAAGCACGGCATGCCCGTCGAGGCGGACATTATGATCGACGTCCGCTTCCTGCCCAATCCGTTCTACGATCCCGAGATGCGCACGATGACCGGTCTCGATAAGAAAGTCTCCGACTTTGTTCTGGACCATCCCAAGACCCAGGAGTTTTGGAAGGCCTGGACGCAGCTACTCGATACGGTCATGCCCGGCTATATCGCGGAGGGCAAGCCGCAGCTTTCCATTGCCATCGGTTGCACGGGCGGCCAGCACCGCAGCGTTGCCATTGCCGAGGCCACGGCACGTTATTTGGAAGGCGCCCAGTATCACGTGACCATTTCCCATCGCGACCTGTCGCGCGCCAACACGAAAGCATAGGGCTGCATGTCGTTTACCGCCGAGGTGCGTGACGAGCTCGCGCGCTGCGAACCCGAATGTGAATACTGCGATTTGTCGACGCTTGCCGCCCTGACGCGTGTGAGCGGTACACTTTCGCTGGCCGGCTCCGGGCGGTATCGTTTGACGGTCGCGACCGAGACGGGCGCCGTTGCACGCACGATGATTACGCTGACGCACCGCATCCTCAAGCTGAAAACGGAGTTTACCGTCCGCAAGTCGGTCTTGCATAAGGTGCGAAACTATCTCATCACCTTGCCCGACCAGCCCGACCTCGATAAGGCTTTGGTCCTGCTGGGCATTCTCGACCGCAGGGGAGGGCTCGTCGCCGGTGTGCCGCGCCATATCGTCGCCCGGCCCTGCTGCAGGCTCGCCTACATTCGCGGCGCGCTCATCGCCGGCGGTTTCGTGGCCGATCCCCGCGGCGACTTTCATTTGGAGATCGCGGTGCAGGGCGAGCAGTATGCCCGGGGGATTTGCGATCTATTGGAGCAGATTGGGGTCCATGCGCGCGTTAACGCGCGACGTGGATCCTTTGCCGTCTACATTAAGAGCGCCGAGGAGATCGAGCAGCTCCTAAAGCTGGTCGGCGCCAAGCGCAGCGTTGCCGAGATCGAGGAAGCGCGCGCGGTAAAATTGGTTAAGAACGACGTAAACCGTCGCGTGAATGCCGAGCTGGCCAATCAGACCAGAAGTGCGGGTGCCGCCCAGCATCAGCTTGCGTTGATCGATGAGCTCGAACAGCGGGGTTTGCGCGACACGCTTCCGGACGCCTTGGCGGTCTTTTGCGACCTGCGCGAGCGCTATCCCGATCTGTCGCTGCGTGATTTGGGGGAGATGGCTGACCCTCCCTTGTCGAAGTCGGCCCTCTACCATCGTGTTTTACGGCTTGAAAAGCTCATTGAAGCGAGCAGGTAGTTTAAAGCGGCAGTTTATATAGTACTTGAACTGCTGTTTTATGCTTTAAAACGTTTTAAAGCAAATTTGATTTTCAATTTCGAGCATTCTCGTGAAATTCAAGTCAAAAAAAAGGTATATTAGGCGAGTGGTTAGTTTGTGGGCCTCAACGGCGGGCGCTGTAGCTTGCGGGGGCCTTACGAAAGGAGACACAATGGCAGTAAAGGTTGCTATTAACGGCTTCGGTCGCATCGGTCGTCTGGCTTTCCGTCAGATGTTCGGTCATGAGGGCTCCGAGATCGTCGCTATCAACGACCTCACCTCTCCCGATATGCTCGCTTACCTGCTGAAGTACGATTCCACGCAGGGCAACTACGCTCGTAATCACGAGGTCGTCGCTGGCGAGGATTCCATCACCGTTGACGGCAAGGAGATCAAGATCTACAAGGAGGCCGACGCCAACAACCTGCCTTGGGGCGACCTCGACGTCGACGTCGTTCTCGAGTGCACCGGCTTCTACACCAGCAAGGCTAAGGCCCAGGCCCACATCAACGCTGGCGCCAAGAAGGTCGTCATCTCCGCTCCGGCTGGCAATGATCTGCCCACCATCGTGTACAACGTCAACCACGAGACGCTGACCGCTGAGGACAACATCATCTCCGCTGCTTCCTGCACCACCAACTGCCTCGCCCCGATGGCCAAGGGTCTGAACGACTTCGCTCCCATCGTGTCCGGCATCATGACCACCATTCATGCCTGGACCGGCGACCAGATGCCGCTCGACGGCCCGCAGCGCAAGGGCAACAAGCGTCGTAGCCGTGCCTGCGCCGTTAACATCGTCCCCAACACCACCGGTGCTGCCAAGGCTATCGGCCTGGTTCTCCCCGAGCTCAACGGTAAGCTCATCGGTGCCGCCCAGCGCGTCCCGACGCCGACCGGCTCCCTCACCAACCTCTACGCTGTCGTTGACAAGAAGGTTACCGCCGACGAGGTCAACGCCGCTATGAAGGCCTACGCTGCCACCATCTCCGAGACCTTCGCTTACAACGAGGACGACATCGTCTCCACCGATATCATCGGCGAGACCCATGGCTCCATCTTCGACGCCACTCAGACCATGTGCTCTGACCTCGGCAACGGCCAGACCCTCGTTCAGGTTACCTCTTGGTACGACAACGAGAACTCCTACACCTCTCAGATGGTCCGCACCATCAAGTACTTCGAGAAGTTCGTTGCTTAATTTGGCTTTTAGCGAATAGCTCGTTGAGCGTCTAAAAAAGGGCGCGGCCTTATAGGGCTTACACCCTAAGGTCGCGCCCTTTTTATAAGAAATCGTCTGCCGTAATGGGAGGCAGACACGTACGAAAGGTAGAAGCAAACATGGCCTTTACCAAGAAGACCGTCCGCGACATCGATGTCGACGGCAAGCGCGTTCTCGTCCGCGTTGACTTCAACGTGCCTATCAAGGATGGCGTCGTTGGCGACACCACCCGTATCAAGGCTGCCCTGCCCACCATCAACTATCTCGTTGAGCACAATGCTCGCGTCATCCTCATGAGCCACCTCGGCCGTCCCGAGGGCACCGGCTTCCAGCCCGAGCTTTCCCTCGAGCCCGTCGCCAAGAAGCTCGCTGAGCTCTCTGGCCTCGATGTTGCCTTTGTCGCCGACACCTACGGCGAGAAGGCCGCCGAGGCCGTCGCCGCCGTCGAGCCGGGCAAGGTCCTCGTTCTCGAGAACGTCCGTTTCGACAAGCGTGAGAAGAAGAACGATCCCGAGATCGCCAAGAAGCTCGCTTCCTATGGCGACGTTTTCGTCCTCGATGCCTTCGGTACCGCTCACCGCGCCCAGGGTTCCGTCGTGGGCCCCGCCGCTTACCTGCCTGCCGTCGCCGGCTTCCTGCTCGAGAAGGAGGTCGACACGCTGACCGGCATCTTCGCCGAGCCCGAGCGTCCTTTCGTCGCTATCGTCGGCGGTTCCAAGGTTTCCTCCAAGATCGGCGTTCTCGATCACCTCATCGACTCCGCCGACACCCTGATTATCGGTGGCGGTATGGCCTATACCTTCTTCCTGGCTCAGGGCCTGTCCGTTGGTCAGTCTCTCAAGGAAGAGGACTGGGTCGAGCGCGCTGGCGAGATGCTCAAGAAGGCCGAGGAGAAGGGCGTCAAGATCCTGCTCCCCATCGACAACCGTGTTGCCGACCACTTTGGCGAGGACGCTGTCCCCGAGGTTGTCGCTTCCGACGCTATCCCCGACGACCGTGAGGGCATGGACATCGGCCCCAAGACCGAGGAGCTCTACGCCGAGGCCATCAAGGGCGCCAAGACCGTATTCTGGAATGGCCCCATGGGCGTCTTTGAGTTCGACAACTTCGCTCACGGCACCCAGGCTATCGCCGAGGCTGTCGCCGAGGCTGATTGCACCTCGATCATCGGTGGTGGCGATTCCGTCGCAGCCGTCAACAAGTTTAACCTGGCCGACAAGATGAGCTGGATCTCCACCGGCGGTGGCGCTTCCATGGAGCTCGTTGAGGGTAAGGCCCTGCCCGGAGTGGAGGCGCTTCTCGATGCCTAATCGCACCCTTCTTATCGCTGGTAACTGGAAGATGAACAACGACGTCGCCGAGGCTGCCAAGCTCGCCGACGAGCTGGCCCAGGCTCTGCCCGAGGTGCCGGCTGGCGTCGAGGTGCTCGTCTGCCCTCCGACCATCGACATTACTACGGTTCATGACCGCATTCAGGCTGCCCCCATCGCCCTCGGTGCACAGAACGTGTACTGGGAGGCCAAGGGTGCCTTCACCGGTGAGTCCTCTTGCGACATGCTCAAGTCCGCTGGCTGCACCTACTGCATCATCGGCCACTCCGAGCGTCGTGACTACTTCCACGAGACCGATGAGGACCAGAACAAGAAGGCTAAGGCTCTCGTTGCCGCCGGTCTTGTTCCCGTCTTCTGCTGCGGTGAGTCCCTTGAGGTTCGCGAGGCCGGCACCTATGTCGAGCATGTCGTGAACCAGGTCAAGGCTGGTCTCGAGGGTCTTGAGATCACCTGCCCCAAGCAGGTCGTCGTCGCCTACGAGCCCATCTGGGCCATCGGCACCGGCAAGACCGCTACCGCCGAGGACGCTCAGGAGGTCTGCGGCGCTATCCGTGAGACCCTCAAGGAGATGTTCGGCGAGGAGCTCGCCAACGGCATCCGCGTTCTTTATGGTGGCTCCGCCAAGCCCGCCAACATCGCTGAGCTTGTTGCCAAGCCCGACGTTGACGGCGCCCTCGTGGGCGGCGCTTCGCTCAAGGCTGCCGACTTCGCCTCTATGGTCGTCAAGGCAGGCGAGTAGGGCATATGGCACAGCGTCATCTTCCTGCACTCCTAATCATCATGGATGGCTGCGGCTTGGCTCCGGCCGACGGCGAGAACGCCGTCGCTGCCGCCAAGACGCCCTTCCTCGATAGCCTGTACGAGAAGTATCCTCACACCACGCTCGGTGCTTCGGGCGAGGACGTGGGCCTTCCCGACGGCCAGATGGGCAACTCCGAGGTGGGTCACCTCAACATCGGTGCCGGCCGCATCGTGTTTCAGGAGCTTTCGCGCATCAATAACGCCATCAAGGACGGCTCCATCGCCAAGAACGAGGTTTTCGTCAAGGCTATGGGTGACGTCAAGGCCGAGGGCAAGACCCTGCACCTCATGGGCCTCATGAGCCCCGGCGGTGTTCATTCTCACATGAACCATGTCGAGGCCCTGGTCAAGATGGCTGCCCAGTATGGCATTAAGACCGTTCGCGTTCACGCCTTTATGGATGGCCGCGACGTCGATCCGCAGTCCGGTGCCGGCTACATGAGCGAGTTCTGCGCCTTCCTGGCCAAGATCTCCGAGGAGACTGGTTGCGACGCTCGCGTTGCTACCGTCTCGGGCCGTTATTGGGCCATGGACCGCGACAACCGTTGGGAGCGCATCGAGCGCGCCTACGACGTCATGGTCAATGCGTCCGATGCCGATACTGACCCCGTTGCCGGTATCAAGGCCTACTACGAGAAGGATCCGCGCGGCGATGAGTTCGTTGAGCCGTTCGCTGCCCACAACGAGGGCATCCACGAGGGCGACGCGGCCATCTTCTTCAACTTCCGTCCCGACCGCGCTCGTCAGATGACCCGCGTGTTCACGGACAAGGAGTTCGACGGCTTTGAGCGCGAGCAGATCAAGCTCTCGCACTTTGTGACGATGACCGAATATGATCCGACGTTTGACGTCGAGGTCGCCTTCCCCAAGACGTTCCCCGAGAACGTTCTGGCTGACGTTATCGCAGCCAATGGCCTGAAGCAGCTGCACACCGCCGAGACGGAGAAGTACGCCCACGTGACGTTCTTCCTTAACGGCGGCATCGAGGAGCCCAAGGAGGGCGAGGAGCGCGTGCTCGTCGCTTCCCCCAAGGTTGCTACCTACGATTTGCAGCCCGAGATGAGCGCTCCCGAGGTTACCGAGAAGCTCGTCGCTGCCATCAACGAGGACCGCGCTGATTTCTACATCGTGAACTTCGCGAATTGCGACATGGTTGGTCACACCGGTGTCTTCGACGCGGCCGTTAAGGCTGTCGAGGCTGTTGACGATGCCCTGTCCAAGGTTGTCCCGGCGATTCTCGCTAAGGGCGGCTTTGCGCTGATTACCGCCGACCACGGCAACGCCGATCACATGTTTGACGTTGCTTCCGACGGTTCCAAGCATCCGTTTACGGCTCACACCACCAACCGCGTGCCGTTCATCATCGTTGATGAGAAGGCACAGCTCACCGGTATCGAGGACGGTCGACTTTCCGATATCGCCCCGACTATGCTCACCATGGCTGGTCTGGAGCCTTCCGCCGAGATGACGGGCCGCGTGCTCGCCACCGAGGCCTAATAGAAAACAAATACCGTTTTCTAGTAAGGGGGTTGTCCACAACCGGACAACCCCCTTTTTGGTATTTCTGCCATTTCCACCCCGTCCTTGAGTGTCAGGTAGGGGAGAGCGGGGGATTGTGGTACAGTACTGGAGTTTGAACTGTTCTATTAAGGAGCTTATCTATGGGTCCGTTCCAGATTCTTCTGTTTGTCGTTTGGGCTGTCTCAGCCGTGGCGCTGACGATTCTCGTCCTGATGCATTCCGGTAAGGGCACCGGCGTTTCGGATATGATCGCTAGCTCGCTGTATAACTCCAGCTCTGCCACGGGCGTCATGGAGCAGAACCTCGATCGCCTGACGGTAATTATGGCCGTTGTTTTTGCCGTGTGCGTCGTCCTGTGCATGTTCTTCTTCCCGCAGGGCATCGTGGGCTACTAAGCACGAATCGCATAAAAAATAAAAAGGGTTCCGCAAGTGCGGGGCCCTTTTTGTTTACATATTTGTAACAGAGTCAGAATATCACCACATACTGCGCCCAACTAAAGAAATTCTCGACCGTTAACCGGAATTGGCCCCAAATCGTGCATAAAATGCGCTACTGTATTGAAAACGTTGGCCTGTTGTGCATAACCAGCCATAGCAACGGGCGGCGTTTCGATAGTTCGGATCGGATTGTCTCGACAAATGTCCGACTGAACATTTCTTTGTCCTATCTCATAAGGAGGATGGCATGGCTGATTCTATGTTCCACCAGCCCGTTATGGGTCGTCGCGCCTTTGTCGGCGGTACCCTTGCTGCGAGCTCCATGGCTTTTCTTGCCGCATGCGGCAAGAAGGGCGGCGACGCTTCCGGTTCTGAGTCCGGTTCGACGCTGAACTTCTACATCAATAACCCGGTCTGCATCGACCCCTACAATGTCCAGGAGGACCAGGGCACTCAGGTCGAGTACCAGCTCTTTGACGCTCTGACCTCTTATGACGCCGAGAAGGGCGAGATCGTTCCGCTGGCTTGCGAGTCCTTCGAGGCCAACGACGACGCCACCGAGTTTACCTTCAAGATCAAGAAGGCCAAGTTCCACAACGGTGATGACGTTACCTCCAAGTCCTTCAAGCTCGGTTGGGAGCGTCTGGTCAGCACCAAGTCCGCTGTCGCTCAAGAGTATGGTCCTTCCGAGGTCTCCTATCACCTTTCCATGGTCGAGGGCTATGACGATCTGCTTGCCGGTAACACTACTGAGCTCAGCGGTGTTACCTGCCCTGACGATGAGACCCTCGTCGTCAAGCTGACTTCCGCTTACGCCGACTTCCCCTTCGTCGCCTCTCATCCGGCTCTGTCCCCTGTTCCCGAGTGCGCCGAGTCCGATGTTAAGAGCTTCTACCTTGCCCCGATCGGTAACGGCCCGTTCATGATGGACGGCAAGTGGGAGGATGGTCAGGAGATCAACCTCAAGAAGTTCGACGATTACTATGGCGACAAGGCCAAAATCGATGGCATCCACTTCCAGGTCATCAAGGACGTGGAGACCGCTTACAAGGAGTTCCAGGCCGGTAACCTTGACATCTGCGACGTTCCCGTTGCCCAGATCGACGCCGCCAAGAAGGATCGCGGCGAGTCCAAGGACGGCTACACCATGGGCGACGGCGAGCGCATGCTGCTCGGTGCCGAGCCTTCCACCTACTACCTGACCTGCAACACCACGGCCGAGCCGTTCAACAACGCCGATCTGCGTAAGGGTATCTCCCTGGCCATCAACCGTGAGGCCATCTGCAAGACCATCTTCAAGGGTACCCGCACCCCCGCTGACGGCATTGTTCCTCCGGGCATCGATGGCTACAAGGAGGGCGCATGGGAGTTCTGCGCCTACGACGTCGACAAGGCTAACGAGTACCTCGACAAGGTTGCTCCCGCTGACGCCAACGGCGATCGTGGCATTAACGTGACTCTGTCCTACAACCAGGACGGTGGCCACAAGGAGATCATGGAGTCCATCATCGGTGACCTTGCCAAGGTTGGCGTTACCGCCGTCTCCGATACCCCCGAGTGGTCTGCCCTGCTCGAGCAGTACCAGAACCTCAACTATCAGTTCGGTCGTCTGGGCTGGATTGCCGACTACCCGATCATGGACAACTTCCTGTATCCGCTGTTCCACTCCGACTCCCTCGGTGGCGACAACCGTTCTGGTTACAACAACCCCGAGTTCGACGCCAAGGTCGACGAGGCCCGTACCACGATTGACGACGAAGAGCGCGTCGCTAAGATGCAGGAGGCCGACGCAATGGTCGCTGCTGACTGCCCGGTCATCCCGCTGATGTTCTACACGCACACCATCGCCGGCTCCGATCGCATCAAGTACCTCTATGTCGATCCGCAGAAGCACGCCGATCTGGGTACCGCTGAGCTCGCCTAAGAGTTTTGCAGCTTCCGTGAGGGTCAAGTATTTACGTAGACCTCATGGGAAACATACAGTTCTCCCTAACCTGGGGTAAACTGGCTGATGGTAATTTTGGGATGCCGGTCTGGCGATCGGCATCCCATTTAAGTTAATCCCTAGATAGGGGAGTGGTATGGGTAAGTACATCGTTAAACGTGTGCTTCAGTTCATCCCGGTATTTTTGGGCGTTACGCTGATTCTGTTCGCCCTCCAGAATATCGTGCCGGGAGATCCGATCAAGCTGATCGGTGGAGACAAGGCTCTGTCCCCCGAGGTGGAGCTTCAGCTTCGCGTCCGCTATCACCTGGTCCAATCGGACGAGGACGGCAACGCGATCCTTGACGAGAACGGCGACCCCGTTCAAACGTCGCTCGTGGACCGTTACTTGTATTACATGAACGGCCTGCTTCATGGCGATCTGGGTAATTCCTATCAGCGCAAGCTGCCGGTTACGGAAATCTTTGCCCAGAAGTATCCGTATACGGTCAAACTTGCCGCGTGCGCCATCGTACTCGAGGCAATCATGGGTATCGGTGCGGGTATCATTTCGGCGGTAAAGCGTTATTCCTTCTGGGATATTTTGGTAACGCTCACCACGTCGATCCTCGTTGCCGTCCCGGCCTTCTGGCTCGGTATGTTGCTGCAGCTGTTCTTTGGCGTCATTCTCAAGGACGCCACGGGCGGTGCATTCTCCATGCCGATCTCGGGTGCCGGTGGTTCCAGTTCTCAGTATCAGGATTGGATGCACTATGTGCTTCCGACCATTACGCTGGCTTCGGTTTCGACCGCTTATGCCGCCCGCATTATGCGCTCGCAGCTGCTTGACGTCATGAGCCAGGATTACATCCGTACGGCAAAGGCCAAGGGTCTCTCCAATCGCGCGATCATCATCAAGCATGCGCTTAAGAATGCACTCATCCCCGTCGTTACCTATATTGGTGTCGACTTTGGTGCCATGCTTTCGGGCGCCATCCTGACCGAGACGGTTTTTAACTGGCCCGGTATCGGCTATGAGGTCTATCGCGCCATTAGCATGCGTGACTGGCCCATCGTTATGGGCGGCGTTACGCTCATCGTCGTCGTCGTCATGGTGATCAACCTGCTCGTCGACATTAGCTATGCATTCCTCGACCCGCGCATCCGCCTTGGCGGTCCGTCGGATAAGGCCTAAGGGAGGTACGTCTCATGCAGGAAACTGATTCTCAGTCTCAGGAGCAGGCTACCGCCACCATGGCTGCATCTGCTCCCGCCAAGTCTCGCACGCTGTGGGGCGACGCTTTTAAGCGTCTTCGTAAGAACAAGCTCGCCGTTATCGGTGTCTGCTGGATCATTATCGTCGTTGTGGTTGCCTTGACCGCAGATCTGTGGGCTAAGCCCTGGCTCGGTTCGCCGACGGCTTCCGATTCGACCACCATGGCCGAGACGTCGCTGCTGGCTCCGTGTGCAGAGCACCCGTTTGGCACCGACTCCCTTGGCCGTGACATTCTCGTCCGCGTTATCTACGGTGCACGCGTTTCGCTGTCCGTCGGCATTATGGCCACTGCGATCTCCACGGTGATTGGTCTGGTCATGGGCGCTCTGGCCGGTTTCTACGGCGGCATCTGGGATACGATCATCATGCGCTGTGCGGACATCTTCCTTGCGTTCCCGTACGTGCTGTTCGTTGTCGCCATGATCGCCGTTATCGGCCGTGGTCTTCAGAACGTCTTTATCGCCATCGGTATTCTTGGCTGGCCTTCGATTGCGCGCGTCTTCCGATCCGCGATCTTGACGGTCAAGGAAAACGACTATGTTGACGCTGCGCGCGCGATGGGTGCATCTGATGTTCGTATCATCGTGCGTCACATCTTCCCGAACTCCGTTGCCTCCATCGTGGTCTACGCGACTATGAACATTGGTGGCGCCATTCTGACCGAGTCCGCTCTGTCCTTCCTCGGCATGGGCGTTATTCCGCCTACGCCTTCGTGGGGCTCCATGATTCAGGACGGTCAGCAGTATCTTCTGACTGCTCCCTGGATGATGATCATGCCCGGTCTGGCAATTCTCTCGACGGTGCTCGCCTTCACCCTGCTGGGTGACGGTCTGCGCGACGCCCTCGACGTCAAGATGAAGGACGCATAAGGATGAAGAAGAACAAGAACTATGTGGACCTGAAGGACCAGCCGGTTCCCGAGGGCCAGCATCTGCTCGAGGTTGATGACCTTAAGATGTATTTCCACACCGAGGATGGCGTCGTTCGCGCTGTCGATGGTGTGTCCTACACGCTCGATCGTGGCGAGACCCTGGGTGTCGTCGGTGAGTCCGGCTCCGGTAAGTCCGTGACCGCCATGACCATCATGGGTCTTATCTCGATGCCTCCGGGAAAGATTGAGGGCGGTGACGTTCGCTATCGCGGACGTTCTATCCTCGAGATGACCGAGGAAGAGATGCAGCACATTCGTGGCAACGATATCGCGATGATCTTCCAGGATCCTATGACCTCCTTGAACCCGGTCTATAAGATCGGCAAGCAGGTGGGTGAGGGCCTTCGTCTGCACCGTGGCTACTCCAAGCAGGAGGCGCTCAAGCGCGCCACCGAGCTTTTGGACCTCGTTGGCATTCCCGAGCCCGAGAAACGCGTCAATGAGTATCCGCACCAGTTTTCTGGTGGTATGCGTCAGCGCGTCATGATTGCCATGGCCCTTGCCTGCGATCCCGATATTCTGATTGCCGACGAGCCCACGACTGCCCTGGACGTTACCATCCAGGCTCAGATTATTGAGCTTATGCAGGAAATGCAGGAGAAGAACGGTAACGCCATCATCATGATTACCCATGACCTGGGTGTTGTCGCCGATATGGCCGACAAGATCATGGTTATGTACGCCGGCCGTCCCGTCGAGTTCGGTACTGCTGAGGAAATCTTCTACGAGAGCCGTCACCCCTATACCTGGGGCCTGATTCGCTCCATCCCGGAGCAGGCCATCGATGAGAAGAAGCCGCTTACGCCGATTCACGGCAACCCGCCTTCGCTCATGAACCTGCCCGAGGGTTGCGTGTTCTCGCCTCGTTGCCCCTATGCGACCGATAAGTGCCGCAAGCAGCGCCCCGAGCGTTTTGTCACCGAGTCCGGCCACTATTCTGCGTGTCATTATTCCGGTGACCCCGAGTTCCTCAAGAACGCCCCTGAGACGTCCCGCACGCGTAAGGATTCCAAGAAGGGAGGCGAGGCGTAAATGGCAGACAATAACGAGCGCACTCCGCTACTGAAGGTCGAGCACCTCTCTAAGGAGTTCCCCGCAGAGTCCGGCATGTTCGCCAAGCGTTTTTCCAAGCGCGTCGTCTCTGCTGTAAACGACATCTCTTTTGAGATTTATCCTGGTGAGACCTTTGGTCTGGTTGGTGAGTCTGGTTGCGGTAAGTCCACTACGGGTCGCACCATCATGCGCCTGACCAAGCCGACCGCCGGTAAGGTGTTCTTCCAGGGTAAAGATGTTGCCGAAATGAGCAAGCATGAGATCAAGGATATGCGTCGCGAGATGCAGTTTATCTTCCAGGATCCTTATGCCTCGCTGAATCCTCGCATGACCATCGGCGAGATCGTCTCCGAACCCATGACCATTCACGGCGTGGGAACCAAGGAGGAGCGCATTGAGCGCGTCCGCGAGCTTCTCGACGTTGTCGGACTGAACCCCGAGCACATCAACCGCTATCCTCATGAGTTCTCGGGTGGCCAGCGTCAGCGTGTCGGCATTGCCCGCGCCTTTGCGCTGAAGCCCAAGCTGATTATCTGTGACGAACCGGTATCCGCTCTGGATGTGTCCATTCAGGCCCAGGTTCTGAACCTGCTTAAGGAACTGCAGGACAAGTTTGGTACGGCGTATCTGTTTATCGCCCACGACCTGTCCGTCGTTCAGCACATCTCCGATCGCGTTGCCGTTATGTATCTGGGTAAGGTGGTCGAGGTTTCTGACTGGAAGACGCTCTATAGCGAGCCTCACCACCCGTATACGCAGTCGCTGCTGTCTGCCGTGCCGGTTCCCGATCCGGATATCCAAAAGTCTCGTAAGCGCATCATCCTTGCCGGCGATCCGCCGTCACCGCTGGATCCGCCGACTGGCTGCCGTTTCCACACGCGCTGCCCGATTGCGCAGGGCATCTGCTCCGAGAAGCTTCCCGAGTTTAGGGAAGTTGCTCCGGGCCACTGCTGCGCCTGCCACTTCGCCGAGCCGTTCCCGATCAAGGAATCGCATATCGACCTGTAGTCGGTTGTTTTCGTCCGGGCCCGTGCTGGACTTAGTTTTCAGAACGTCCTCGACCATGGAAACCCCCTTATCCTGCTCCTTTGGAGCTGCGGATAAGGGGGTTTCCTGGTCTGCGGAATGTTCTGAAAACTAAGTCCAGCACGGGCCCTGTGTTACCACTGCAGGGGGGCGATTCCTTGATCGCTCACTTAATCTAATAAGAAATTGAGCGAGGCCGGAGCTTTAGCTCCGGCCTCCTTATATAAGGGCTCGGCAAAGCCGAGCCACCAAATTTGCATCAGCCCCAGTATATGTTTGAGAATCGTACTTGGAGTATGTGGCTGTAGGGCCGGAATGGGGGCAACTTCCCAACGCATTCCGCAGGGGGCGGTACATTTTGTAGCGCGAAGCGCGAATCAAAATGTACCGCATGCCCGAGGACGCGTTGGGAAGTTGCCCCCATTCCGGCCCGGACATATAGATCTACCTGCGCATTTTCAAATTCGTAAACTTTTTTGAAAAAAGTGCTTGCACAGTTCTCGAATCATAGGTTATTATCTTCCTCGTTGAAAGCGCGGGTCCAACAAAACGAACTGCGAATCAACAATATAGCATGTCGGAGTGGCGGAATTGGCAGACGCGCTAGCTTGAGGTGCTAGTGACCGCTTTTTGGTCATGCGGGTTCAAGTCCCGCCTCCGACACCATCGCATTTGAGAAGCCTCTTCGGAGGCTTTTTTGTTACCGATAGACGGTGAGGTTCACGATGGAAACGCTTGAGCGCAATGAGTGGGTTGACGTTGCCCAATTGGTCGATATTACGAGCGATGCTGTCATTATCTGCGAGCTCGACGGAACCATTTTGCATGTAAACAATCGCTTGCTCGACTTGATCTGCGAGGAACGTTCCGATGTGATCAACGGGGACGTTAAAGATCTCTTGTACTCGTCAGCATTTGAACGCGCGACAGAACATCGTCTTCCTTTTGAGACCAATGGTACCGAGAGCGAGCTGATGCTTAAGCTAAGTGACGGCTCCTTTATTCCCGTCCTAGTTTGTGCCGGCTCGGTTACGCCGCCTCGTATCTTTGGCCGCCGTGCGCCGCGTGTTCTCGTGGCGCTCCATAGTATCGAAGAGCAGTATTCGCATGACCGTCAGCTCAAGCGTGCGCTTTCGGAGCTCAGAGTGGCGAATAAGCGCCTCTCGGGCACGTTGTCGGTCATTATGAGCACGGTGGGCTCCGATGAGCTGCCTAGTTTGTTGGATACCGTTTTGAACCAGCTTGTAGGAACCCTCGATGCCTCGGGTGCTGCCATCTATTTTTCTGAGAGCGGCGGTTTTAAGCTTCGCGGTGTTTCCAAGGAGCTGTATGACAGCTACCTGCCCGAGTTTATGCCGTATGGTGCGGGTATCCCGACGTATGTGCTCCGTGAGTCTCGTGCCTGCCGCCTGTCGATTCAGCAGGACCTTGAGGGCGATAGGATTGCCTCGGGTATGTTCATGGACCTGGACAATCGTTCTAAGCACCTGCTACGCGTGCAAGATATGCCTCCATACCGCAGCGAGATATGTCTTCCCGTGTTTTATGGCACTCAGGTGCTCGGTGTGTTGGAGGTCGGTTGGAAACGTCCGCAGGCGCCGCTTGCCTATGATGTCAACGTGCTCGAGGTCATTTGCGATTATCTCTCCATCCAACTAGTCGGCATGGCATCGAGTCTGCGTTCACGTCGCACGGCAGAGCTTGGCCGTTCTCTCAACGTGCTGCGCGATGAGTTGTTTGCCTATCTCGATGATCCTATTGCCGCCTCGCGTGCGGTGTCGACCGAAATCTGCGCTGTGCTCAGTTGCCATTTCTGCCCCGTGGAGTATGATGCGGGCCTCGGAACCTATGTCATCGATTTTGAAGGCGGCAGTCGTGTGGCATTGCCGGGCGATCCGGAGTCACTCTTCTTTTCTGTCACGACGCCGGCGGCGCGCCTGGGGGCAATTTCCGATGGATTTGAGACATCGGTGCTGGGCGGGACGAGCGCCGACGACCTCAAGCACGTGCGCCTTACGCGCGTGGACGAATCCACGACTATGGGCGCATGGTTGAGAGCCCACGGCCTGCCGTGTCAGGGACTTTATGTCGATTCCGGTATCGAGGCGGGGCGCTGCCGCTCGGAGGCGGATGGTACGCGAAGCAACGATGCAATCGTGCCCGCTGATATCGCCAAGGGACCGACGAGGCGCGTTTTGCTGCTCCGTGATGGCAGCCAGGAGCCAATCGACGACCTTGAATACGACTACATGGTGCATTTGGCACACGACTTTGAGCTGATCTATGAGGGCGAGTCTCAAAAGCGTGAAGAGCGTCATATCGCTCAGACGCTTCAGATTGGCATGAGAAATTCGCTAGGCGACGTTCCGGGCATCGCAACCGATTCGGTATACCTGTCGGCAACGAATTCGGCGTTGGTTGGTGGTGACTTCTATACGCTTGTCCGTCTTCCCGACGATTGCGCCGTTATGATATTGGGCGATGTCTCCGGCAAAGGAATTGAGGCGGCGTCGATGTCGGCGCTCGTCAAGACGGCGTTGACGGCTTATGCCTGGGAGGGTGCGGGACCCGCTCGCATGGCCCGCTCGCTCAATAGCATGCTCATGGGCTTTTCGAGGGTCGAGACGTTTGTGACGGCGTTTATCGCCAAGATTGATCTTAAAGCGGGCCGCGCTACCTATTGCTCTGCGGGACATCCTCCCACTATGGTCATTAGGCCGTCGTCGACGCCGCATGGCGGAGGAGAGACCTGCGGGGGAGAAGTGGAGCTCCTTGGGTGCCAATCGGGCGTGATCGGTGCCTTTGAGAGCATGGTGTACGAGACGGGCGTGTTTACGTTCGATCCTGGTGACATGCTGTTTATGTATACCGACGGAACGATCGAAGCGCGCGACCGCTCGGGTGCTTTCTTTGGCGAGCAACGCCTGCGCGACCTTCTACTCTCTGTTTCGGGTGAGGGCGTATCGGGCATCTGCGGTAAGGTCTTGGGCGAGCTTGACCGCTTTACCGACTCGGCGCTGGACGATGACATTGCATTGGTGTCCCTTGAGTTTTTACGGGGTCGATCGTAGGTCGCGACGTTGGGCATACAGAATCCTAACGGTTGCAGAAAAGTTTGCATCGAGCGAGCTCTTTTGGGGAACCATGGTCGCATGAATGAGTGGAATGACATAGCGGTTTTGGCGCCACCGGGCGATATCGATATCGCCTCGGTGCCCGAGCTGCGCCGACGGTTGGATAATTTAATCGACCGGGGCGTGCGCCGTGTTGTCATCAATTGCCAGACCGTGGGTTTTATCGACTCGACGGGTTTGGCGTTTTTGCTTACGCGTGCCAGAGAGCTTATGAGACGAGAAGGGCTGCTTTCGCTTGTTAACGCCTCCGATGAGGTCGTTCGCTTTTTGGAGATTGCCCGACTTGTCGACATCCTTCATGTTGCGGGTCCGGTGCGGGAGTCGATTCCCGCCATTCCGGTGGGGGAGTTGCCGCGATGGAGCAAGAGCGTCAAGGTGCAGCGAGGCATCGAGAATCTCCCGTATTATCGGCACCGTGTGGCCGAGCTTCTCGAATCGCTTCCCCTGAGGCGTGATGAGCGCTATGACGTCGCATTAGCGTTGGGGGAGGCATTGGGTAACGCATATGACCATGCGGGCGGTGTTGGCTGCATCCTGACGATTCAGGCCTATGGGGACCGTGTTGTGCTTGAGGTGCTTGATCGAGGTTCTGGCTATTCTATCGATGGGGCGAGCGAACCTATGGCGTCCGAGGAACGCGGACGCGGTATCAAGCTTATGCGCATGCTCGTCGATAATGTGGAGGTTGCCCGTCGCACGGATGGTGCCGGCACACGCGTTCGGATGGTGAAGCTGTTTAGTTCGGCATTGGAATCGTGCGCTTAGCGCTTTGGGTTGACATGATTTTCCTGAGTGAACTTGCTTTGGGCAACTTTTTTGAAAAAAGTACTTGCGTCTTTTGGATAACTCGCGTAAATTAATAACCCGCAAGCGGACATGGCTCAGTTGGTAGAGCACAACCTTGCCAAGGTTGGGGTCGCGGGTTCGAGCCCCGTTGTCCGCTCCATTGCATTTCCGGACCGTTCTTAACGGTCCTTTTTCGGCGAAGTGGCCAAGTGGTAAGGCAGAGGCCTGCAAAGCCTTTACCCCCGGTTCGAATCCGGGCTTCGCCTCCAGGCAACATCCGGGCGCTCCGGCGCCCGTTTTGTTTTACATATGCGGACATGGCTCAGTTGGTAGAGCACAACCTTGCCAAGGTTGGGGTCGCGGGTTCGAGCCCCGTTGTCCGCTCCAAGCACAACAGCCCGACTACCACGGTAGCCGGGCTTTTTCGTACCCATTGCAGAGGCTCGAACCCGAGAGGGAGCGAGCGTCTTGGGGCGTGGCCGTGGCGTTATTTGCCGCGAATAACAGCTTTGGGCGTATCATCGCGGGCATTACCCAGCAGATGGACTATCTTGAGCGGCTGGGCATCGAGGCCATCTGGTTGAGCCCGTTTTACCCATCGCCTCTTGTCGATGGTGGCTATGATGTGGCGGACTACTGCGATGTCGACCCACGTCTCGGCTCGCTTGACGACTGCGATGACATGGTCGCTGCGGCTCACGCGCGCGGCATCAAGGTCATCGTCGACATCGTGCCCAATCATTCATCCAACCAGCACCCCTGGTTCAAAGCCGCTCTTGCCGCCCGCCCCGGATCGCCCGAGCGCGCCCGTTATATCTTCCGCGATGGTCGCGGCGAACATGGCGAGCTGCCTCCCACCAATTGGAATGCCAACTTTGGAGGCCCCGCCTGGACGCGTGTTGCGGACGGTCAGTGGTATCTGCATATGTTTACGCCCGAGCAGCCGGACTTTGTCTGGTCATGCCCCGAGGTTCATGCGTTCTTTTGCGACGTCCTGACGTTTTGGAGCGATCGAGGCGTCGATGGCTTTCGCATTGATGTGGCGCACGGTCTCGCCAAGGACCTCGACCGCGATGACCTAGACCGGTGGCATCTCGCCGAGGGCGATGACATGGTTGACGACGGCACCCATCCGCTGTGGGACCGCAACGAGGTCCACGAGATCTATCGCGAGTGGCGACGCGCTATGCCCTGCCGCAAATCAAGGCGACGCGCTACCACCAGATTTCGCTCGACTGGCTCTTACGCGACGGGTCGTCTTATGACGAGGACCGTGAACTCGGCGAGCGCCGCGCGCGGGCGGCCCTTTTGCTTGAGCTGGCGCTTCCGGGCTCGGCATACGTGTATCAGGGTGAGGAGCTCGGCCTTTTTGAGGTGGCTGATGTCTTCGTGAGGTTCGCGAGAGCGTCGCAAAACTTTTCAAAAAAAAGTTCTTGCATAGGATGCGGGTATCACGTAAGATTAATCCCTGTAAGCGGACATGGCTCAGTTGGTAGAGCACAACCTTGCCAAGGTTGGGGTCGCGGGTTCGAGCCCCGTTGTCCGCTCCATTTGGGCGTTTAGCTCAGGGGGAGAGCGCTTCCCTGACACGGAAGAGGTCACAAGTTCAAATCTTGTAACGCCCACCAAATGTTCGCAGTCCAGAGGCTTTGCTTCTGGACTGTTTTGTTATAAACACACATAATATGCCGTCAAATTATCGACCTCGGTCGCTTTTTCACGTTGCATTTGCTGCCCAGCATAATTTGTCGTTATTGGCCTCTTGGTCTCGTGGGAGATGATTATTTTGATCATAACCGTGCACGTCGCCCGCGTTTCCATGGTTGACCCCCGCGCAATCTTTTATGGTGATCGGTTTTGGCGAGATTGCCTTCCAGGGAGGATTCGGAACGATTGAAGGCCGTATGTTCTTCGCGCGCTGGGCGGGCCTTGTCACAAAGGGGTGGGCTTTTGTGGTTATCGCCGGCGTGCTGCTCGATCCCTTTACAGCGGCTCTCGGCCGCATGATAGCTCGCGAAGAGAACTAATAGCTCCTCGCCTATCGAATGCCGGCGGACGGGGTGTCGGGGCTGTAGTCTTCCGAGCGTTTGCAGCCCCGTCGCTCCGTCCGCCGGCATTCGACCGCAACATGTTGGTCAAGCATAATCTTTTGGATTCTTTTCGCGTGATCGGCTTGGTTTTGGTAGGATTTGTCGGCGGCTTGACTAGGGGGTTTTATAACTGCCTTGCAGGTAGCCGCGTTGGTAACGTTTTACCGACTTGCCAAGAAACCCTCATAATTAATGCGTCTGTAAAATGACCAATTGCTTTGACCTGCTGAAACACTATATGTTGTGTTTGACCTAAAAAAAGAATACAGGATATAGAGGCGTCTTTGTCGTATGATAGATAGCGGACAGAGAACGAAGACCTTGTTCGTCCCATTTGGACACGCCTTTGAGCCGCTTGATCGGCCGCGAGGATTGTCCGCATGAGGACCTATGGTTTATCGAGAACACAGATTGCGCGACGGCGCCGCAAGACAGGGACAAGCCCTGCCAGGCATCGTTTGGCTCTGAAGCGCAATGGGATTACGACGCGAAAGAGGCAAGAGGATGAAGATCATCAAGCGCAGCGGCACCGAGGTTGCCTTTGACATCGATAAGATCGTCAATGCGATTCGCGCCGCCAACTTGGAGGTCGAGGAGGGCTCTCGTCTTACCGACCGCCAGGTGATCTATGCGGCGCAAAACGTCGCCGAGGCATGTGAGAAGGCCGGCCATACCGTATCGGTCGAGGAGATCCAGGATCTGGTCGAGGACGAGATCATGCGTCTCGACTGCTACGAGGTCGCTCGCCGCTACATCATCTATCGTTATGTTCAGAGCCTGAAGCGCCAAAAGAACACGACCGACGACAAGATCCTGTCGCTGATCGAGTGCAATAACGAAGAGGTTAAGCAGGAGAACTCCAATAAGAATCCGACCGTCAATTCCGTTCAGCGCGACTATATGGCCGGCGAGATTTCCAAGGACCTGACCCAACGCGTGCTGCTGCCCCAGGAGATCGTGGATGCCCATAATGAGGGTCTGATCCATTTCCACGATTCGGATTACTTTGCCCAGCACATGCACAACTGTGATCTGGTGAACCTGGAGGACATGCTCCAGAACGGCACCGTTATCTCGGGCACGCTGATCGAGAAGCCGCACAGCTTCTCGACCGCCTGCAACATCGCGACGCAGATTATCGCCCAGGTTGCTTCCTCCCAGTACGGCGGTCAGTCTATTTCGCTGACCCATCTCGCCCCGTTCGTTGAGGTGAGCCGCCAAAAAATTCGCGGCGAGGTCGCTCGCGAGCTTGAGGAGCTCGGTGTTTCGGCATCTGCCGAGAAGGTTCGCGAGGTCGTTGAGGAACGCCTGCGCGATGAGATTCGTCGCGGCGTCCAGACGATTCAGTATCAGGTCGTGACCCTTATGACCACGAATGGCCAGGCGCCGTTCGTGACGGTCTTTATGTATCTCAATGAGGCCCGTACGCCCCAGGAGAAGCACGACCTTGCCATGATTGTGGAGGAGACGCTTCGTCAACGCTATGAGGGCGTTAAGAACGAAGCCGGCGTGTGGATCACCCCGGCGTTTCCCAAGCTCATCTACGTGCTCGAGGACGATAACATCCGCGAGGATTCGCCGTACTTCTATCTGACCAAGCTCGCCGCCAAGTGCACCGCCAAGCGCATGGTGCCCGACTACATCTCCGAGAAGAAGATGCGCGAGCTCAAGCTGTCTAAGGGCGAGACCGCCGGCAACGGCGATTGCTATACCTGCATGGGTTGCCGCAGTTTCCTGACGCCCGACCGTTCGGGCAACGGCTTTAACAATGTCGCCAACGCTCTGAACTATGACCCGACCAAGCCTAAGTACTATGGTCGCTTTAACCAGGGTGTTGTGACCATCAACCTGCCCGATGTCGCGCTGAGCTCGCATCAGGACATGGACAAGTTCTGGAAGATCTTCGATGAGCGCCTTGAGCTGTGCCACCGTGCCCTGCTGTGCCGTCATGAGCGCCTGATGGGCACGCTTTCGGATGCTGCGCCGATTCTTTGGCAGTACGGTGCCTTGGCGCGCCTTAAGAAGGGCGAGACGATCGACAAGCTGCTCGTGGGCGGCTATTCCACCATTAGCCTGGGTTACGCCGGTCTGTATGAGTGCGTCAAGTACATGACGGGCCACAGCCACACCGAGAAGGAGGGCACGCCGTTTGCCATGGCCGTCATGCAGCACATGAACGACAAGTGCGCCGAGTGGAAGGCCGAAAGCGATATCGACTTCTCGCTGTACGGCACCCCGCTTGAGTCGACGACCTACAAGTTCGCCAAGTGCCTGCAGCACCGTTTCGGCATTATCCCGGGCGTGACGGACAAGGGCTACATTACTAACAGCTATCACGTCCACGTGTCCGAGGAGATCGATGCCTTCGACAAGCTTAAGTTTGAGGGCATGTTCCAGCAGCTTTCGCCGGGCGGTGCTATCTCCTACGTTGAGGTTCCCAACATGCAGGACAACCTCAAGGCGGTCATTCGCGTAATGCAGTACATCTACGACAACATCATGTACGCCGAGCTCAACACCAAGAGCGATTACTGCCAGGTGTGCGGCTATGACGGCGAGATTCGCATTGTCGAGGACGATGGCAAACTGGTGTGGGAGTGCCCCAATTGCGGCAATCGTGACCAGGAGAAGATGAATGTCGCCCGTCGCACGTGCGGCTACATCGGTACCCAGTTCTGGAACCAGGGTCGAACCGAGGAGATCCGCGACCGCGTGCTGCATCTCTAATAACCACCCCAGGCTGCCCCGTAGCGAGGCCCCGGACCTTTAATCGCTATTTCGGACAGTCCTGGCTCACGACGGAGGCGCCACTGGCGCCTCCTGTTCGTGCGGAGCTCATATCGAGCAAAGGTCCGGGGCCTCGCTACGGGGCAGCCAAGTTGATGTAGCTGAGATGCAGCATGCGGTCTGCTCACTCCTCGAAGTTCTTAGCGGTAATAATTCGAGCTGCAGCTGCGATTTACTTGCGATGGCGGTTGAGCCACAACCCAGTTTTTATTGGGCCTCGAACCCCATACTCGATGTTCGCTTCGTTCACCGAGTGTCGCTCGCGAGGGGTCTGGAGCATATCGTCCCGCCCGCAGTTTCGCAGGCCGAAGGCCGAGAATGTTTGAGGACGGGATGATATGCTCCAGACCCCCAGGAAGGTTACCTATGAACTACGCGAACATTAAGTATTTCGACATTGCTGATGGAGAAGGCGTTCGTACTTCTCTGTTTGTGAGTGGGTGCCGTCGTGGGTGCAAGAATTGTTTTAACTCCGTCGCGTGGGACTTTGCCGCGGGTGAACCGTTCGATCGTGCCGTCGAGGACAAAATCATCGATAGTCTTGATCATCCCTTTATTGATGGCCTGACGATTCTGGGCGGGGAGCCTATGGAACCCGAGAACCAGGCGGGGCTCGTTGATTTTATCGAACGCGTGCGTGCGACCTATCCTGTGGAGTCTGGGAAGACCATTTGGTGCTTTACCGGTGATGTGCTCGAGGAACTAATGCCGGGCGGCCGTCACCATACCGACGTGACGGACCGTATCCTTGCTTGCCTCGACATGCTGGTAGACGGTCCGTTCGTTCAAGATCTGTACGATATCTCGTTGCGCTTTAGGGGCTCGAGCAATCAGCGCGTGATCGACATGAACGCCACGCGCGCTCGTGCTGCGCGCGAGGGCGTTGCGCTTTGCGACGCTGTGGAGCTTTGGCGGGACGATCCGGTCTATTCGACCCATACTATGTAGCTGGAAGAGGTTGCGTGCCAGCGTGGTACCATAGCGCGAACGCGAAATCGAAAAAAGTGAGGCCCAGATGGTCGATCAGGAAAAAGTCGAGACTGCTATTAAGCTGCTGCTTGAAGGTATAGGCGAGGACCCAACTCGTGAGGGCCTGCTGGAGACCCCGGCACGCGTCGCCCGTATGTATGGCGAGATTGCCGGCGGTATGGGCCGGAGTGCCGAGGAGCACCTGTCCAAAACCTTTGCCGTCGCTTCGAACGATTTGGTTATCGAGCGCGATATTACGTTTTACTCGCTGTGCGAGCACCATCTGCTGCCGTTTTATGGCAAGGCTGCGATCGGCTATATCCCTAACGGTCGCGTGGCGGGTCTGTCTAAGCTTGCTCGCACGGTTGAGGTCTATGCCCGTCGTCTGCAGCTGCAGGAGCAGCTGTGCGCGCAGGTTGCCGATGCCCTCATGGAATATCTTGCTCCCCAAGGGGCGATCGTGCTGATGGAAGCCGAGCATATGTGCATGACCATGCGCGGCGTGCAAAAGCCCGGTACCAAGACCGTAACGCTTGCTCGTCGCGGTGTCTTTGAGACCGATCCCGCGCTCGAGGAGCGATTCTTTAGGATGCTGGGCCGCTAACCATGAGAGTCGTCAACGACTTTACATCGAAGACCGATGAGGGGACGCCGCGTCGCGGTTTTATGGCTTCGGGCCTGACTCCCTTTGGCGCCATGCCTCGCATTGATTACATTTGTGCCAACGGGCTGTTCCGGCGGCACCTGGGCAACATTGCACAGTTGGAATCGGGGCGCATCTTTTGCCGCCACGGTATTGACCATCTGCTGGATGTCGCGCGCATTATGTGGATTAAGAATCTTGAGGAACAGCTCGAATTTGACCGCGAGGTCATCTACGCCACGGCACTTCTTCACGATATCGGCAAAGATGAACAGTATGAATCGGGTATATCCCATGATGTTGCAAGCGAGCGCGTCGCTGATGCGATTCTTGGCGGCATGCCCGATGACGTGGCATTTGATCCGGCCGATGCCGCGGCCATTAAGACGGCCATTTTAGGCCATAGAAAGCTGCGCGTGAACAGCCAACCGCTTGAGCGTCTGCTCTATGCAGCTGACAAAGCGTCGCGCGCCTGCTTTGCATGCCCCGCGCGCAATGCCTGCAACTGGAGCGATGATAAAAAGAACCTGTCGATTCGCGTGTAGTTGGTTTGCGCGGTCGGGGTTCTAAACGAAGGAGACGATCGCGATGACCAACAAGAAACTGCCCGAGAATGCAACCAAGACTGAAGGCGCCGAGCTCGCCCGCCGTGGAAGGGGCGAAATATCCACCGCAACGGCGGTGCCCCACGTGAGCTATGACGATCTGCGCCATGCCGATCGCATCACCGTTGAAGGTCTTGAGGTCTTTGCCAACCACGGCGTGTATCCCGAGGAGAACGCCCTGGGTCAGAAGTTCATCGTGTCCTTGGTGCTCTATGCCGACCTGCGTGCAGCAGGGGAGCACGATAACCTGGATGCCTCGATTGACTACGGCTCAGTGTGCCACGATGTCGATGGCTATCTGCGCGAGCATACGTTTAAGCTCATCGAGGCCGCAGCCGAGGGCGTGGCCCAGATGCTGCTACGTCGTTACCCTCTGCTGCTCGGCGTGCGTGTTAAGCTCGATAAGCCTTGGGCGCCCGTCGGTCTTCCCCTGGCAAGCTGCGGTGTCGAGATCGAGCGCGTGCGCTAACCGGTTCTAATACGTCTCTATGGGTGGCTGCTTGAGCCGCTGCGACAGAGCTCTATTGTTGGGGCAGTACGTGTCGAGCAGGGCGTGAAACCGCTGATTGTGGCTTGGCTCGAGCAAGTGGACGAGCTCGTGGGCGACAACCATGTCAAGGCACTCGACGGGGTAGGCGGCAAGCTCGCGTGCGATGCGAATGGCACCGGTTTTGGGCGTACACGAGCCCCAGCGCGTTTTCATGCTGCGCACGGAAGCGCGGGAAGCGACGACACCCATTGCGATTTCGTATGTGCGCACCATATCGCGCAGCGCCGTGGTGACCTCGGATGTATAGAGCTGGTCGATGCGGGCTTGGAGCTCATCGGGCGTTAGGCCGTCGAGGGCCGTGCGCTGCTTTGCCTGCGCGCGCCCACTTGGCTCGTCGGTACCCATAAAACTTGCGAAGGTGGCCTGTTTGGGTCGCGGTGCGGGTGATGCAAAGTTGTGATCGAGCGCATCTTGTACCGTGATGGGCTTGCCCCAAAGCGCAATGATGGACGAGGGGCTGAGCGGCTCTCGCTCCGTCGCCTGACGTTGCTCGCGCTGGGCAAGTCGGCTGATAATCCAGGCGCTGTTGCGCTTCACAAATGCTTCGATACGCTCGCGGGTGGCACCGAGCGGCGCACTGGCGTGGACCTCACCGCTCGATGTGACGCGTAGGTTGAAGTTCTTGACACGCTTTTTGGTAACGACGACGGGGATGGGCATCCCATCCGGTCGGGATACGGAAATCGTAAACTGCTGCGTCAAAAGCGGTCCTTCAGATTGGGGACGGGCCGGCATGTCGACCGTTCGGCATGCCGGCCCGCTCAAGGGATGTGAAATTAATAACGCTCAAAGAAGGCAAGCGCGTTGTCGCTGCAGAGCTTTTGCATCACGGTCTTGCCAAAATGCTTGGAGAGCATGTTCTGGAACTCGGGCATCTTGCTGGCATCGGAGAGGAAAGCGGGCACCGTGGCGCCGTCCCAGTCGCCGCCGAGCGCGATGACGTCCTCGCCGCCCAGGTCGAGCCAGTGCTCGATATGTGCCGCCAGCTGATCGAAGGTGACGTCTGCGGCGGTCTTGTCGGTTGCGTCGTTGGAAAGGAACTCGCTGCAGTAGTTGAGGCCGACGATGCCACCCATGTCGCGAATGGTGCGGAACTGGTCGTCGGTAAGATTGCGTTTGGCGCCGCAAACCGCACGGGAGTTGGAGTGGCTGGCGACGAAGGGACGCGTGGCGCGGACGGCGACCTCGTCAAAGCACTCATCGTTGAGATGGGAGACGTCAAGCACCATGCCGGCGTGCTCCATCTGCGTAAGTGCCTCGATGCCGGCGGCGGTGAGGCCGGCGTGGGTATCGTGTCCGCTCGCGAGCGGCCCCTGCGCGTTCCAGCTGAGTGATGACATGAGTACGCCCAAGCTCTTGAGCACCTCGATCAGTGCGGGGTCCTCGGCAAAGAACGTGGCGTTTTCGATGGTGTGGATGCAGGCGACCTTGCCGTCCTTGAGCGCGGGGCGAATGTCCGCGGCGCTGCGCACGTTGACCATGCGGTCGTGGTTGAGCATTGCCTGGCCGCTCATATGCGCCATGATCTGCGCCTGGAAGCGCGCGGCGTGGGCGGTGGGAATCTCGTCGGGGATAAACGTGGCGAAGCACTGTGCCCACGGCGTGTTGCCGATCTTTGCGAGCGAGATGGCGCAGGCATTGCCCTCGATGAGGTCGAAATCTTGCGGATGCGTCTCGTCGCCGGGGAAATAACCGTCGGTGCCGGCGGTAAAGCGCAGGTCGAGATCGAGCGTGGCCCAGCCGATGCGGTCGGCGGTGTCGCAGTGCAAGTCAAATACGGGATATGCCATGGTTCCTCCGGTTGCAGCGTTTCTTTGCAAACTGTCTTCGAATTGTATGACTAGGGTATAGTTAGCGCCATACGTTCATGGCGGCCCGCGTTGTGTGCCGCCCTTATCACGGAGGTTTCCATGTCCAACCAGGGCAAGAAGGTCAAGACTCATTATCGCGGCACGCTCGACGACGGCACGCAGTTCGATAGCTCCTACGATCGCGGCGAGCCGCTGGAGTTCACCTGCGGTGCCGGTCAGATGATCAAGGGCTTCGATGCCGCCGTTGTCGACATGCAGGTGGGCGAGAAGAAGACCGTGCACATTCCTGCTGCCGATGCCTACGGCGAGCACAATCCCGAGATGGTTATCACCTTCCCGGCCGAGCAGGTTCCCAACATCGAGCAGATCGAGAAGGGCATGAAGCTCTTCCTGTCCACGCCGAGCGGCATGCCTGTCCCTGCCGTTGTCATCGATGTGACGCCCGAGGCCGTGACGCTCGATGCTAACCACGAGCTGGCCGGCAAGGATCTCAACTTTGATATCGAGCTCGTCGAGGTCGAGGGTTAGAGTATGCCTGAACGCTTGGTTTCGACGACATGCTTGGGAAATCTCAACGATCCGTCCTATGAACTCCTGCTTCGTCGGGAGCTGGGTGGCATCTTTGAAGTTGACGAGCTGCTGCTCGATTGGGACCAGGCTGATGTTTGCGCGTTTGCGGGCGTGACGGAGCTGGGGCGCACGGTCGATGTTCGGCTAGATGCTGCCGACGGCAGTCGTCTTGCCGACGGCGACGTGCTCGCCATCGACCGTTCGGGCATGGTGCCCGTGGCGGTTGTCGTGCGCCTGCGCAGCGCCGAGGTCTATTTGGTCGAAGTCGACCGCATGGATCCGATTGCGCTCGCGCATGCGTGCTGGGAGATCGGCAATATGCACGCGCCGCTTTTCCGAGGCGATTCGGACGAGCATACCGTGCGCATGTATACGCCGGTGCAGCCTGTTTTGGGCCGCATGCTCCGGGGCGTCGAGGGTGTTCGGCTCTCGGTGGTTACCCGTGAACTCGATACGGACCGGCGCTTTGCGTCGAGTGCGGCGGAGGTCGTCGTGAGTATGGCTCCCGACTTTACGATCGTAAAAAAGGCGCGCGGTTAACGTGCGTATGAGCAAGACGGACTTTGAGAGGCAGCTATTCAAAGTCCGTCTTGCTGTTGATGAGGTGCTGTGGGGGAAAGCATATGGGTCTTGAGGGAATCAAGCTGATTGCATGCGATTTGGACGGCACGTTGCTGCATCCGGGGGAGTGCGAGCCGCGTTCCGAGGCCTTTGAGCTCATCGATGAGCTGCATCGTCGTGGCATCGTGTTTATGCCGGCGAGCGGCCGTCAATATGCGAGCTTGCGCTATCTGTTTGCCCCGGTGGCCGATGAGCTCGCCTATGTATGCGAAAACGGAGCCCTCGTGATGAGCGAGGGGCGTGCCGTTGTCAAGCGTTCCATGGAGCGTAACCTTGCTATGGATATCGCGAATGCCGTGGTTGCGTATCCCCATGCCGACGTGACCCTTTCCTGCGAGGGACACCTCTACACCATAAGCGGCAACGATGCATTCGTCGACCATTTGCGCTACGAGGTCCATTGCGATGTGGCGGTGGTCGACCGCCCCGAGGACATCGACGAGGACGTCATTAAGATCGCGTTTCAAACGCCCGAGACAGAGCAGCCGGCGGCGCTGGAGTATTTCGTCCGTCGCTTTGGCGACCGGGTCGATGTGATGACGTCGGGAACCGAATGGACCGACTTTATCGGCTTTGATTCGGGCAAGGGGTCCGCGCTTGCCGATTATGGTCGTGCGCTGGGGATCTCACCTAACGAAATGATGGCGTTTGGCGATAATGAAAACGACCGCGACATGCTCAACGTGGTGGGCCATCCCTATCTGATGGAGAGCTGCAATCCCAGCATGCGCGGTATCAACGACCGCGTCCGTTACGTGCGCACGGTCGAAGAAGAGCTGCGTCGCCTACTTGCTGAGTAGACATTTGGGACATGCCTGGAAATCTTCCTTTTGCCGCAATCGGTGAAAAAGTTGTTTTTAAGGCATGTCCCAAAATCTACCTACAGTTGGGGCAGAGGCCCTCGAAGATGGTGTAGTGCGAGCTGACGCTCCATCCGATTTGTTCGGATGCTCTGGCGTCGAGCTGGGTATTGAAGGGGAGCGGCACATCGATGACGCGGCCACACGAGGTGCAGATGATATGCGCATGCGGCTCGATGGCACGATCGAAGCGGCTGCCGCCCGGCGTTTTAATCGAGAGAATCTCCCCGGCATCGGCCAAGAGATTGAGGTTGCGGTAGACCGTACCGCGGCTGATTTTGTCATCCTGCGCGCGCACAGCGTTGTAGATCTCTTCGGCGGTGGGATGGTTGTAGCTTTGGCGCACGGCATCAAGAACTAGCTTTCGCTGCCTGGTATTCCTTCTTTGCACCGCCATGCGCCTCGCCTCTTTTCTATTAACGGTCGTAGGTAAATGATACCGTATTTAGCACACAATACTAATAATGAGGAGTGAAACCGTCTTCATTGGCAAGTGGGGCTCGGACCTGGGCGTCTACGAGGCGAAAACGCGTTCCCATGCGCTCGTAGGAGGCATGAAGCGCCTCAAGATGAGATAGGATGTTTGCTGGAGCTCCCTGTATCTCCATCTCGACTGAGCCGTCTTCCATGTTACGCACCCAGCCGGTGAGTGCGCGTGCCTGCGCGAGGTTGGTGTTGGTAAAGCGAAAACCAACGCCTTGGACCTGTCCCTCCCAGCGCAGGAAATAGCGCAGGGGAGTGTCTTGAGTGGCCTCGTCGCTTGCGAGCACAGTAAGCCTGCGGCGCAGCTCGAGCTCGACGCCAGAGGGCTTTTGGGGCTCGCGGCTGCCGCCGGCGACGCCCGAGAAAAGCTTGTCGAAAATACCCATCGCTAGGCCTGCTTGACAGAATCGGCGGGGAAGGTAATGCCGGCCTGTTGGCGCACGGCATCCATGATGCGCAGCGAGACAAGCGTGACATCGCGATAGTGGCCAAGCTCGTGACGTCCCGCCGGGGTCTCCCAAATCTCTTCCTTGACGTTATCGATGCCGCCGATGGCGGTGATAAAGTCTGCGAGTTCGTATTCCATGGTGTTGCTCGATTTGGGAAGGTCGAGCACGCGGCCGTTGTCGCTCTGTTCGCGCGGCGCCTCGGTCGCCGAGCCGCGTACGACATCGCCGCGATAGTCGATGCGGACGTTGCGGGGCGTGGACAGATGGTCAATCTGGATAGTGCCACGCTCGCCTTCGATCTGCGAGGGCAGTAGGTCATTCGTAATTTTGGAGTGCGCGAGCTCGACGGAGATACGGCCACCGCCGTAGCTGGCGAGGATGGAACCGCAGCCATCGATGGGGCCATGGGTGAGCTCTTGCGTGGTGGGGTCGAGCAGAGTAGCCATGCTCGTAAGGCCGGAGGGCATGCCGAAGATCTCGACCATGGGCTCGACGGTGTAGACGCCAATATCCATGAGGGAGCCCGAGGCCATGTGGCAGTCGAAGATGTTGGTGGCGCGTCCCGCGAGAACCTCGTTGTAGCGTGAAGAATACTTGCCAAAGCGCAGTGAGGCGCGACGAATGGGCGCAATCTCGCCCAGGGCGTCCTCGATGGCGTGGAAAGCGGGGTCATGGAGCGGGCGCATGGCCTCGAGGGCTACGACGCCCGCCGCCTCGGCGGCGCGGAAGACTTCCAGCGCCTGCGCCTCGGTGGCGCAGAAGGGCTTCTCGACGATGACGTGCTTGCCGCTGGCGATGCAGGCAAGGGCCTGCTCGTAGTGAAGTGCGTTTGGGCTGCCGATATAGACGGCGTCGACGTCGGCGGCTGCTGCAAGCTCATCAAGTGAAGTAAAGTTTCGTTCGCCGCCGTGCTCGGCAGTAAAGGCGGCGCCGCGCTCGGCGTTGCGCGAGAGCGTGCCTACGAATACAGCCTGGTCGTTGGCATTGACGACCTGGATAAAGTCGTCGGTGATCATGGATGTGCCGATGGTCGCGATGCGCAGCATACGTCCCCCTTGCGTTGTTTTGGTCTACAGGATGAGTGTAGCGCGTGGGGATATAAAGCTGCGCGAAAACGCTATTACAGGTCGCTCTCGTTAAAGCCGGTGTCGATATCGAGGTTGACTCCATCGGCCGCGGTGGTGGCGAGTTCGTCGCAGCGCTCGTTGAGCTCGTGGCCGGCATGCCCCTTAACCCAGATGAACTCCACCTTATGCTTGCTCTTTGCGGCAAGCAGGCGCTCCCACAGGTCGCGGTTCTTAACGGGCTGCTTGTTGGCAGTTTTCCATCCGCGCTTTTTCCAACCGTCGATCCAGTGCCTGTTAAAGGCGTTGACGACGTACTGCGAGTCGGAGTGGACCTCGACCTCGCAGGGACGGTTGAGTGCCTCGAGCGCCACGATGACCGCCATGAGCTCCATGCGGTTGTTGGTGGTCTTGGCGTAGCCACGCGAAAGCTCGGAGGTGAAGGTCTTGCCGGCGGGGTTGGTGTATTTGAGCACGGCGCCGTAGCCACCGCGTCCCGGATTGGATCGAGCCGAGCCGTCGGTATAGATGATGACCTTCACAGACTTCCTTTCGTCGAGTTCCTCTCTTGCGGCTGTCTATTGTAGCGCCCGGTCCATCCTGTTTTATGCGAGGCGCGCCGCTCCACAAGGATGGTGGAGACGTTGTCGCCAAGAAAGATGGGCGACCTGAATTGTCAAGAGCTAGAGGGCTTTTAAATCTGCCATTTCTATCCCGTCCCCAAATGGTTGGTTTTCGTGGATGATGCGTTCGAGTTCGTCGAGGTATTGCCGCAGCAGGGGAGAGGGCTTGCGCTCATCGTGCATGATGTAGCCCACGCGCATCATTGGGGCGTCTGCCAACGGGATCGATGCCATGCCCCATTGCATTTCATTGGAGAGGACACCGGTCGACAACGTGTAACCGTTCGACGTGATGAGCAGATTGGTGAGCGTGCCACGGTCGGAAACGCGGATGTTGCGGTCGCAGGGGATATAGCTAAACGGCTCCTCGGCGTAATAGAAGGAGTTCGAGGTCCCCTGCTCAAAGCTGTAGCGCGTATAGGGCGTAAGGTCGGCAAGCGATAGCTGGGGGCGGCGTGCGAGCGGATGGCGCTCGCTAACGAAGACGTGGACCGTTGCATCGAAGAGGGGATGGAAGCTTGCGCGGGCGTCGGCGAAGGCCTTCTGCAGGACGCGGGCGTTAAAGTCATCCAGATACAGAATGCCGATATCGCTGCGAAATGCGCGGACGTCGTCGATGATCTGTGACGTGGTGGTCTCGCGCATGATGAACTCAAACTTACTGTCGCGGCAGCGCTCGACGACGTTGACAAAGGCCTCGACCGAAAAAGCGTAGTGCTGGGCCGAGACGGCAAGGCGTGCCTGGGGTGTGCCGCCGTCCTCGTAGCGGGCCTCGAGCATATCGGCCTGCTCTACGACCTGGCGCGCATAGCCTAAAAGCTCGGTGCCGTCGTTGGTGAGTGTGACGCCGCGGCTGGAGCGCGTAAAGATTTCCAGACGGAGCTCCTGCTCTAGGCTTTTGACGGCGTTGGAGATATTGGATTGCGCGGTATAGAGGCGCTGAGCTGCGGCGTTAATTGAGCCGGATTCTGCCACGGCGATAAGAAAACGAAGCTGCTGGAGGGTCATCGGCACCCGTCCTTTCGATAGCTATCTAAAAAACCGATAACAGGTTAGCGCTTTTAAGTGATTGACCGCGCGAAACAATGCTCGTACTATTCAAAACACACAAAGGCGGTAGGTAATTAAGCCGACCACGAGAACGGGTTGTCAAAAGGAGGACCGCATATGAACTGCTTACTAAGACGAATGCCGGGCTCCTGCTTGCGCCCGTCGGCGTGATCAGGAGACGGCGACTTACTTCTCTTACTCTTATTACTTTTGTTTGATCAAGGAGATCATTATGAGCCAGTTTATCAACAACCCCGAGCACACCTTTGGTTTCGACACCCTGCAGCTGCACGTTGGCCAGGAGAGCGCCGACCCCGCATCCGATTCCCGCGCCGTGCCTATCTACCAGACCACGAGCTATGTGTTCCGCAACTCCCAGCACGCCGCTGACCGCTTTGGCCTTGCCGACGCCGGTAATATCTACGGTCGTCTGACCAACTCCACCCAGGGCGTCTTTGAGGACCGCATTGCCGCGCTCGAGGGCGGCGTTGCAGGTCTTGCCGTCGCCTCTGGCGCCGCCGCCATCACCTATACCCTGCAGGCCCTCGCTCAGGCCGGCGACCATGTGGTGGCCCAAAAGACCATCTACGGTGGTTCCTACAACCTGCTGGAGCACACGCTCTCCCAGTTTGGTGTCGAGACCACCTTCGTCGATGCCCACAACCTGGACGAGGTCGAGGGCGCCATCAGGGACAACACCACGGTCATTTACTTCGAGACGCTCGGTAACCCCAACTCCGATATCCCCAACATCGACGCTATCTCCGAGGTCGCTAAGAAGCATGGTCTTCCGGTTGTTGTCGATAACACCTTCGGCACCCCGTATCTGTTCCGTCCGCTGGAGCACGGCGCCAACATCGTCGTTCACTCTGCAACTAAGTTTATTGGCGGCCACGGCACCTCGTTGGGCGGCGTGATTATCGATGGCGGCAACTTCGACTGGAAGGCGAGCGGCAAGTATGCGCAGATCGCCGAGCCCAATCCCTCCTACCATGGCGTCTCGTTTGCCGAGGCCGCCGGCCCCGCTGCCTTCGCGACCTATGTCCGTGCTATCTTGCTGCGTGACGAGGGCGCCTGCATTAGCCCGTTTAACGCCTGGGTCCTGCTCCAGGGCACCGAGACCCTGTCGCTGCGCGTTGACCGCCATGTCGAGAACACCAAGAAGGTCGTTGAGTTCCTGATCGGTGACGGCCATGTTGCCAAGGTGAACCACCCGAGCCTGCCCGAGCACCCCGACCATGAGCTGTACCAGAAGTATTTCCCCCGTGGCGGCGCCTCGATCTTCACCTTCGAGATCAAGGGCGGCCAGGAGGCTGCTTGGAAGTTCATTGACCACCTGCAGGTGTTCTCGCTGCTCGCCAACGTGGCCGACGTCAAGTCGCTCGTCGTGCACCCGGCTACCACCACGCACTCCCAGCTCTCTTCCGAGGAGCTTGCCGAGCAGAACATTACGCCCTCTACAATCCGTCTTTCCATTGGTACCGAGAACGCCGAGGACATCATTTGGGATCTGAAGCAGGCCTTTGCCGCGCTGGACGAGTAAGGCGACTTGTGCAAGGGCCCCTTGCGACTCGATAGGTATAACTGAACTGCATAAAATGCCTGCTCAAGGCGCCTGCGCGAACAATGGTTGCGCAGGCGCCTTTTTTGCATAGGAAGGGCGCTATTACAGGGTTTTTGGCATGATTTATGCAATCGAGATGTGGAAAACTCCTGTTGAGAGGATGTGAGTTTTACGCAAATGACGTGCACCTTTTGAGAAAAAGCGCAGGTCACGATTTACTCGGGGTACTATGCAGCGCGATCGAATCACACGCAGCTTAAACGCAGCAAAAACTCACTACGGAGGTTTCCAGCTACATGAGGATCGATTCACGAAAACCGAAGGCCGCTGCCCTTTCTGCCACGCTTGCCGTGGCGCTTTTAGTGGGTGCCGGCGTAACCGATGCCCACGCGGCAACACTGTCCGACGCGGTCGGATCAACGCCGTCCGAGGCGACCCTGATGCAGCCCGTCGACTATCGTGGCGACGGCTTTGGCTCCATGCAGGAGTGGAACGCCTCGATGGGGGCCAAGCGCGATTCCCTAGAGGTCCGCGCGCAGATCATCATGAACATGTACGGTGACTATGCCACCGATGACGAGCGCGCTGTACTGCAGGGTTGTATCGACGGTGCGGGCAGTCTTTTGACGATGGAGGAGGTCGACGCGAAGTCGGCCGAGCTCGACGAGCTTCGCTCCACGCTCGAGGATGCTAAGCGCGAGGCGCTCGAGGCTGCGGCCGTCGAGGCAGAAGCTGCCGAGCCCGTTCAGGCTTCGTATTACAACGCCGGCTCCGGCTCGTCTTACGCGTCTGCTGCGTATTACGCGAACGGCTCGGGCCTGACGCGCTCGAGCGGCGTCAATAACTACAACGGTCGTCGCGAGACCTATTACAGCAGCAACGTGTTGTATCACCACCGCACGGGTGAGTGGACGCTGGATTCCGAGGGCTTTTGGCGTGATTCCGACGGCTACTACGTGGTGGCTGCGAGCGATAAGTCCCAGGGCTCGACCTTTACAGGCTCTAAGGGCGAGTGCAAGGTCTACGATTCGGGTTGCGCAGCCGGAACTACCGATTACTACACCGGTTGGTAATCTGTCGGCATCGATTGCACATGATGGACGGGCGTCTTTACCGAGCTTTCGGGCAATGTAAAGGCGCCCGTTTTTATATGCATTTGGGTTAACAGAGCCCTTACCGTGGCACTACGTTGGGCATATGGGCACGGGGCATACTAAGTCATGAGAAACAAGGTCTTTCTCGTGGAGGAAGTGATCCCATGAACGCTCGAGATGTCGCTATTGCCGTCGTTGCCCTTTTGATCGGATGTCTTGGTCCGACGGCGGCGTTAGTTGCCGGCTTGCAGTCCACTACGGGTGCCGCTCCTGTGGTTGTGAGCGCCTTGATTGCAGCGGCGCTGTTGGGAAGCGCCGGCGTGGTGCTTTGCCGCGATGACGAGGACGAGGTCCCGGAGTCGCAAAACGAGCCTCAGTTTTAGCCTCGGCCTAAATGCGACAGGCCTTCGCGAGCGATGGGATCCTCGCGAAGGCCTGTCTGCTTACATTGCGCGCGCCGCCGTGCGGGCGAGGCTACCAGCTGCTTTCTATTTCGCGAATCCTCTGGTAGAGCCAATCGTTTTGCGGCACTTGGATATCGTGTTTGGCGGCCAGGCGGCAGATGGTGCCCGCGAACTCCTCGACTTCGGTTTTACGTTGTGCGATGCGGTCCTGCGCCATCGAGGGCATGCCGGCGGGGTCGATTCCCTCGATGAGGTGCACCATCTGCGTCAGGTCTGCCTCGGTAAGCTCAACGCCCTCGGCGTTGGCGACCGCAAGTGTCTCGCGCATGGCGGAAACAAAGCAGCGACGCTGCTCGGAGTCCTGTTCCGTGGCGCTCCCGTACGTGCCGCCGTAGGCCATGCAGGTCTGGTTGATGCCATCGTTGAGCATGAGTTTGGCCCACATGCGGTGCGCAATGTCGCTCTCGACGGTATGGGCGATGCCGCAGCGCGTGTAGAGCTCATCGATGGCGGTGACGGTTGCGGGCTCGGTGCCTGCTGCCGCGCCAAAGCGAATCTCGCCCGCATTGGTAAAGGTGAGCGCGCCGTTAAGGAATACGGCGTCCATGCCCTGGCAGATGCCCAGGACGGTGTGCTTCCAGCCAAAGCGCTCGGCTATTTTTTGCTCGCTCGTAATGCCGTTGCACAGCGAGGCGATGAGTGTGTTGGGTCCCACGACGCGCTCCATAGTCTTGAGTGCTTGTCTGAGCTCCGTCGTCTTGACCGTGAGAATGACCAGATCGGCGGGCGTTGCCTCGCTGGCGCGGACGGACTTGAGCGCGCAGGGCTTTCCGTTGACGGTGAGCGCATCGCCCACGTGGCGCTCGAAACGCGCGTCATCCATGACGTATTCGACGGCGTCATTGCCGAGGGCCTTGGCAATCGTACTGCCGTAGAGCAGGCCGACGCCGCCCTTGCCGATAAAGGCGACCTTGTTGATCTGCATGTGAATCATCTCCTCACAAAAAGGCGCCCGCGTGCGGGGCGCCTGATGGATTGTATGCCGCTGGGGCATGTGGCGTACACCGGAGGCTGAATTTAGAAGAACAAACGCATGGGAACTTATGCCGCGGGGCAGATGGCAAAAACGCGCGCGGGATATCCAACGCCATCGCGCACCTTGGGGAAGGTGCAGAAGATGACGGCGCCTGTGGCGGGAAGCTCGTCCAGATGGTCCATGACCTCGATCTGGTAACGGTCGACCGAGAGGATGTATTGTTCGCCGGGATAGGGGTAGGCGTCCTCGTGTGTGGTAATGGTTGCGGGGTCGGTGTCTGCCGGTTCGTGGCCAATGGCGCCGATGTTGCGCTCTTCAACGAGCCACTTTATGGCGTCGAGGTCCCAGCCGGGATAGTGGGGCTGGCCGTCCTCGCCCTTGTTTTCGAGGTCGGCGAGCTTGGACCAGTCGGAGCGGAAGGCGACGAATGCGTCCTCGGGAATGCGACCGTGCTCGTCCTCCCAAGCTTTGAGGTCATCGATAGTCAGGATAAAGTCGGGGTTTGCGGCGCACTCCTCGTGCTTATCGATCACGCAGAGCGGATGCATAAACTCGACGGGCTCGATCTCGCCGAGGGAGCGGCCGTCAACATGAAAGTGGCGCGGCGCATCGACGTGGGTGCCGTACTGCGAGGCGACCGAATACTGGAAGCAACGCATGGGCGCGAGCATATCCTCGGGCGTGCCGGGCAGGTAGTCGAAGAGCTTGGTGGACTCAAATGGCTTAAAGCCAAACCAGTGCGGGGTGTCGCACGAGAGCGTGTGGGTGAGGTCGATCCAGCGGTAATCGGTGCTTTTGAGCTGGGTGGCGAGGTTCCAAAGGTCGAGCGTGGGCATGGCTGGCTCCTTTCATCGGACTTTTTGCTGATGTTAAAGCGCTGCCATGACGACTCGATTTCTGTTGGGTTACGATACGTTCTCGATTGCGATTCCGATGTGTTTCGGTGACGTGACGGGTTTGTTTCGCCGCGTCAGAGCTTCGATGGGGGAGGAGGGGCCGTGCAGTATCGCGTTGACCCCAAAAGCGGTAACCGTATCTCGGCGTTGGGGCTGGGGTGCATGAGGTTTCCCGGTGCGCCGGGACGCCCCGATGCGAAGACAGCCGATGCTATCATTTCCCGCGCCGTGGAGCAGGGGATAAATTACCTGGATACGGCTTATCTTTATCCCGGCAACGAGGCTTGCGTAGGCGCTTCGCTTGAGCGCTTGGGCCTGCGCGACCAGGTTTTGCTCGCGACCAAGCTGCCGCACGCCTCGTGCAAGTGCGCGGAGGATTTCGACCGTTTCTTTGATGAGCAGCTGCGCCGCCTGCGGACTGACCATATCGACTACTACCTCATGCACAACATCACCTCGCCCGCCCAGTGGGAACGTGTGGTGGCGTTGGGCATCGAGGACTGGATCGCGCGTCAAAAGGCGGCGGGGCGCATTCGCCAGATTGGTTTTTCGTATCACGGCAGCGCGGCGGATTTCCTGACGATGCTTGACGCATATGACTGGGATTTTTGCCAGATACAGTACAACTATGCCGGTGAGCGTTACCAAGCGGGAACGGCGGGGCTCATGGCCGCCGCCGAGCGAGGCCTCGCGGTGTTTGTGATGGAGCCGCTACTGGGCGGGCGTCTAGCAGGCAAGCTGCCCCCGCGGGCCCGCGCTGTGCTCGATGACGCCTGTGACCCGCATTTGCGCACCCCTGCCGCCTGGGGGCTTTCGTGGGTGTGGAATCATCCTCAGGTGACGATGCTGCTTTCGGGTATGACCGATACCGCGCAGGTGGATGAGAACGCGGCGTTGGCCGATCGGGCCCTGCCGGATTCGATGACAGCTACTCAGCTCGATGCCATCGCACGCGTGCTGGAGGAGTTTGAAAAATCGAATCGCGTGCCCTGCACGGGATGCGGCTATTGCATGCCGTGTCCTAAAGGCATCAATATTCCTGGGTGTTTTGCCGCCTACAACGCAAGCTATGCGCACAGCTGGTTTACGGGTCTATCGCAGTACTTTACGGCGAGTGCGGTGCGCACAAGCGAGCCCAAGTTGGTGAGCAATTGCGTCAAGTGCGGCAAATGCGCACGCCACTGCCCGCAGCACATCGATATTCCCGAGCGTCTCGACGATGTGCGCCGACGTTTCCAGCCTGGCCCCGTGACGGCGGTGCTTAAGGCCTTCGGCAAAACGCGCTCCTCATGACCCTTTTATAACTTGCGGTGGAATAGTTCCTGTTTGCGGCAGAATAAGGCATCAACAGGAACTATTTCACCGTAACTGATGAGGGGGAGCTGGGGATGCTGACGATTGGGTGTCACCTATCCACGACGAAGGGCTATCGGGCGATGGGGGAGACGGCACTATCCATTGGCGCCAATACCTTTGCATTCTTTACGCGCAACCCGCGCGGCGGCAAGGCGAAAGACCTTGACATGCATGACGTGGCGGCCCTACGCGAGCTTATGGAACAAAACGATTTTGGTCCCCTCGTGGCCCATGCTCCGTATACCTATAACCCCTGCTCGGCCAAAGAGCGGGCGCGCGAGTTTGCCCTGGAGGCCATGGCTGAGGATCTGCAGCGTCTGGAAGCGCTGCCCGGCAACTTCTACAATTTCCATCCCGGTGCGCATGTGGGACAGGGCTCCGACGCCGGCATTCAGATGATCGTCGACACCCTGTGCCAGGTGATGTTTGAGGGCCAGCAGACGACGGTGCTGCTCGAGACCATGGCCGGCAAGGGCACCGAGGTGGGCCGCAGCTTTGAGGAACTGGCGATCATCATCGAGGGCGTTGCTGACAGGCGCCCCGAGCTGTCGGCCAAGCTGGGCGTTTGCCTGGACACCTGCCATGTAAATGACGCCGGCTATGATATCGTCCAAGATCTTGACGGTGTGCTCGACGAGTTCGATCGTGTGGTGGGTATCGAGCGCCTGCGCGCTGTGCATATCAATGATTCCAAGAATCCCCGCGGTGCCCATAAGGACCGGCATGAATGCATCGGCAAGGGTTACCTCGGCAGCGAGGAACTTGGCGGTGGAATGCAGGTTATGCAGAATATTGTATCGAATAGCTGCCTGCGATCACTGCCATTCATTTTGGAAACGCCGAACGAACTTGCAGGTTATGCGGCTGAAATTAAACTATTAAGGTCATTGCAGCAGTAATGACTGTCATAAAGTGGAGTGTTCCATTCACGTTATGGGTTTGTTTCAATCAGTTTTCTAATTGCAGATTCTCTCACGCGGGTGCATAATAGCCCTCAGTTTTTGCAGGCCCCTGAATCACATGGGGCCATTGGAAGGAGACTGATTATGAAGCTGAAGAAGCTTGGCGCATTTGCCGCCACGGGCGCCATGGCGCTCGCCCTCGCACTGACGGGCTGCGGCTCGTCCAACGCCACCTCTGGTTCTGATGCCGGTTCCAGCAGCTCTGACGACGCTAAGGTCGAGAAGGTCGACGGCTCCAAGGAGTACGCGCTCGTCAAGGACGGTACGCTGACCGTCGGCACCTCTGCCGAGTACGCTCCGTTTGAGTACAAGGATGACAACGGCGATTATCAGGGCTTTGACCTTGAGCTCATCAAGGCTATCGGCGACAAGCTGGGCCTGGATGTCGAGTACGTCAACAACGACTTCGACACGCTCGTCCCCGGCGTCGCTTCGGGCACCAAGTATGACGTCTCCATTGCGGCTATCACCGACACGCCCGAGCGTGAGAAGGAAGTCGCTTTCTCCGATTCCTACTACATGGACGATCAGGCTATCGTGACCAAGGTCGATAACACCGACATCACGGCCGACAATTACAGCGAGAAGCTCAACAACGCCGACGCTACCATTATCGTCCAGTCTGGCTCGACCGCCGAGGCCTTTGCTCAGGAGAACTTCCCCAAGGCCAAGATCATCCCCTACAAGGACGCTACCGAGTGCTTCAGCGCCCTGCAGTCCGACAAGGGCGATGCCGTAGTCACCAACCGCTCCGTTGCCAGCCAGCTGACCGCCGAGCAGTTCAACACCTGCCACACGGTTAAACAGATCAGCACCGGCGAGGAGTACGCCATTGCCATCAACCAGGGCAATACCAAGCTCAAGGACGACATCAACCAGGCCATCAAGGACCTGACCGACTACGGTACCGTTGACGCCCTCATGGCTAAGTACAACATCAAGTAAACAGATACTTGATTGCGTTTGGGCCCTTTCCGTTTAGCGGAGAGGGCCTTTGCGCTTCTCTCGACGGAGAGTGTTTCCGTCTCTATTTGCCGGCAACTTCTACGATAGGAGCCACCTTGTCTCGACTGAACAAAGGGGCCGCTGGGCAGCGTTCTTCACTACCCGCCTTGCTCCAAAAGCTAGCCTGCGTCATGGCCGTGGCGCTCGCGCTGGTGTGCGTGGGGGCATCTGCGCCCTCGACTGCCCAAGCGCTTGAGACCGCAAAGATTACCGCCCGACCCAACACCGGTTCGGGCAGCGATGTGGTCGGCGGCACCGAGACACGCATTACCTGGGAAGTTCAGGCCGACGCCGACGAGGAGCTGAGCGGTCTTTCGCTGACGTTTGTCGACGGCACGACGTTTGGTACCGATGACACGCGATTGACGATGCTCTCGGGCGAGGACCTCATGGATCGCACACCCATGAAGCCCACGTGCACGGCTGATGGCCAGACGCTCAAGATCGACTTTGGCGAGACGGCGCCTGCCGGCGGCTTTTTCCGTGTCGAGGTGTACGGCGTGACCTTCCCCGTCGAAGGCGGCGACGAGGCCTTTAGCGGCACCTATACGCTCGCCGACGGTTCGACCAAGAAGATTTCCAAGATTCCTTCCGTCGAGATTAAGGGCGTGACGGCCTTCGATAACTTCCAGGCCGATCTTAAGGAACAGCCGTGGGTCGAGGCTTGGAATTCCAATATGTTCCTGCGTCTGTTCTTGAACCCGGTCATTTTGGTCCAGAGCCTGCCGGTCGTATTTAAGGGCTTCCTTATGTCGCTCTCGATCGTGCTTGTGGCGTTTCCGCTGGCAATCCCCTTTGGCTTTGCCTTGTCGCTCATGCGCATCTCCAAGTCGCGCATTCTGCGCTGTCTTGCCGGCATCTACGTGAATATCATCCGCGGTACGCCGGCGTTCCTGCAGATCTATATCGCGTTCTTTGGCTTGCCACTTGCCGGCGTCAAGGTGGACGACTACGTCTTGGGCGTTATCGTCATGGCCATGAACTCGTCTGCGTACCTGTGCGAGATCTTCCGTGCCGGTATTCAGTCGATTCCCAAGGGCCAAAACGAGGCTGCCCGCTCGCTGGGCATGAATGCCTTTCAGACGTTGCTCTACGTTATGATTCCGCAGACGTTCCGCAATGTCCTGCCTACGCTGACCAGCGAGTTTATCCTGCTTTACAAGGATACGTCGCTGCTCGCCGCCGTGGGCGTGGTCGAGATCGTCATGAATGCCCGCACCATCGTGGCGACGACGGGCTCCATCACGCCGTATGTGGTTGCCGCCCTGTTCTATCTGGTCATTACCCTGCCGCTTGCGCGCTTGGTGAGCGGTCTTGAGGCGAGACTTCTGGGGACGGCCGAAACCAAAAAGAAGCGTCCCACCAAGAGCGCCGGACAGGTTGTCGCGACACCCGCCGATCATATTGCAGGTCTGTAAGGAGGTTCTATTATGAGCGAAACCAATAACTCGAACGAGGTCGTCGTCAGCATCAAGAATCTCCAGAAGGCCTTTGGCGATAACGTGGTCCTGCGCGACATTGATCTGGATGTGCACAAGGGTGAGGTCGTCGTGGTCCTGGGCCCCTCGGGCTCGGGTAAGTCGACGATGCTTCGCTGCATTAACCGTCTTGAGGAGCCCACGAGCGGCTCGATTGTCGTTGAGGGCGTGGATGTGTGCGCCAAGGGCGTCGACCTCAATAAGGTGCGTACGCACTTGGGCATGGTGTTTCAGCAGTTCAATCTGTTCCCGCACCTGTCGGTCAAAAAGAACGTCATGCTTGCGCAACAAAAGGTGCTCAAGCGCAGCAAGGAAGAGGCCGAGAAGATTGCCGTCGAGGAGCTGACCAAGGTCGGTCTGGCCGAGCGCATCGATTTTATGCCGAGCCAGCTTTCGGGCGGCCAGCAACAGCGCGTGGCCATCGCCCGCGCCCTGTCGATGAATCCGCACGTGATGCTCTTTGACGAGGCTACGTCGGCGCTTGACCCCGAGCTCGTCCGCGACGTTCTGGGTGTCATGCGCGATCTTGCGCGTGACGGCATGACGATGATCGTGGTGACGCACGAGATGGGCTTTGCCCGCGACGTCGCCGACCGCGTCGTCTTTATGGACGGCGGCGTTATCGTGGAGGAGGGCACGCCGAGCGAGGTCTTCGACCATCCCAAGAGCGGGCGCACCAAGGCGTTCTTGGGCAATATCTCGTAGCTGCTTTATGTGGCTGACATAGCAGAAAACGGGGCTGGATTTGGATCCAGCCCCGTTTTTGTTGGGATGCGAATGTGTTTTGGTGCAGAGCCGCGTATGGGCGGAGCTTATCGCCGTTAGGCGAGCTCGGCTCCAAGGGCGCGACAGGCGGCCTCTGCCTCGGCGCCGGCTGACGCCGCGCCCTCGGCAACGAGGTTTGCCATGGCTTCGGTGTTGCCTGTGCCGCTCCAGTAGACGACTGCGATCTTGCTCATATGTTTTCCTTTCGGTTGTGCGGCGTGCGGCCGCGGTTTGTATGTTCTATCGGGTTGCCTGGGCAAGTTTTGCGAGGCTGTGGCCCTGCTGATAGACATGGGTGAGGTGCTGCGTGCAAGCGCGGTAGGATTCGAACGTCGCAAGCGCTTGCTCGACATTTGTGTAGACCTTCCAGGCGCCAAAGACCGTGTAGTTCTCGCCGCGCTGGGTAGTGTCGAGAAAGTTGGTGTAGCGCCCGATCCGAAGCGAGTCGGCCCGGCGTCCCAGAATCTGGAATACGGTTGATATCCTATGCCGCCTCGACCCTGTCCGCAAGCTCGAGGCCGGACTCGAGCATCTTCCTTGCCTCCGCCTCGAGCCGCGCCCAATCGACGGGACCGTCGGTCCCCCGGGTGCGACCGTCGTCGTAGAGCTCGTTCATCCTCGCCTCCGAGAAGTACCTGGACTCCTGCCATATCTCGTCCTGCTCGCACATGACCGCGCCCGCGAGCCGCACCAGCGAGCCCGTGGAGGGGAACACCTGCACGACGCGCGACCTGCGCTTTATCTCCCGGTTGGTCCTCTCCTGCACGTTGTTGGTGCGCAGGCGCTTCCAGTGGGTCGGCGGGAAGTCGAGGTAGGCCAGCGCGTCGGGCTCGGCCTCCTCCAGCACCGCCGCCGCCCTGGGGCAGCACCCCGCCAGCATGTCGCACGCCGCGTGGTACATGGCCGTCACGGTGGCGGCGTCGCGCCCGCGGAACACCTGCGACACGATCCTGCCCACGCGGCGCCTGAGCTGCCAGGAGCCGGCCTCGCGCATGCAGTCGCGCATGAGGTGGACCGCGCAGCGCTGCCACGCGGCGCCCTGGAAGACCTCGCCGAGCGCCCGGACGAGCCCCGGGTGGGCGTCCGAGACGACGAGCCGCACGCCCGCCGCCCCGCGCGAGCGGATAGCCCGCAGGAAGGCGAGCCACGAGTCGTAAGACTCGGTGTCAACCACGTCGACACCGAGGACGCGCCTCCAGCCGCCCGCATCGCAGCCGATGGCGGTGACCACGGCGGTGGAGGCGACGCGCCCCCCGCGGCGGCACTTGACGTAGGTCGCGTCGAGCCAGACGTAGGGCACCGGCGAGCCGTCGAGCGGCCTTCCGCACAGATCCTCGATGTCTGCGTCCAGGCTCGAGGCGATTGCGCTCACCTGGTCCTTCGAGAGCCTGGAGACGCCCATCTTCTCGGCCACCCTCTGCACCTTGCGGGTGCTCGTGCCCGTGGCGTACATCTCGGCGACGGCGGCAACGAGGGCGCGGTCGACGCGCTGGTAGCGCTCGAGCACGTCCTCCGGGAAGAAGCTGCCGGAGCGCAGCTTGGGGATGCGCAGCGTCAGCGTGCCGACGCAGGTGGCGAGCGACCTCTCGCGGTAGCCGTTTCGGCTGTTCGCCCCGCCACCGCAGAGCTGGTCGGCCTCGGCGTCCATCACGGCGTTCACGACCTGCTCGGCGAGTCTGCGAAGCAGCTCCTGCATATCGATGGCGCCGTCGTCGAAACGGGGCATGGCGAGCATGTCCGGCGTCGGGTCTGATAAGATTTCCATAGCGGTCTTCGTCCTTTCCTAGAACCTGTTGTTGTGGTGATTTCAGATTCTAGGACGAAGGCCGTTCTTCGTTAAACGGGCGCTAGGGTGTCACCCTTACACCAACATTTTCGACGCGATCCCGCGCTGGACGATAAACTCGTGCACGTCGTCGTAGGGATAGCCCAGGAAATAACCAATATGGAGGATTTGCTTAACCCTGCAAACATCATTGTGCTTGCCGTAATTGCCGCCGGCTTATTTTTTGGATTCCGGCGTATTGTCGCATCGGCGCATGGCAAATGCTGTTGCGGCGATGGGGCGGGCAGAAAGAAGGTCAAGAGGGTCGCGGTCGCGGACATCGATGTGTCTCACTACCCCTATAGCTATGAGCTGCTTATTGGCGGTATGAGCTGCGGCGGCTGCGCGCAAAATGTGACGAACGCCCTCAACGCTCTCGATGGCATTTGGGCCACAGTGACGTATACAGACCACACGGCGTGCATCCGTTCTAAAAACCCGATCGATCGTGAGGTGCTTGAGGCTGCCGTGAGGGATGCGGGCTATTACGTCATGAAGCCGTAGGGCCGGGCGTACGCTTGCGCCTAGGCTCGGCCGCGCAGCTCGATGTCTTGGATATCGTCGAAGCCGATGGCGATGTCTCGGAGTTTGAGCAGCTTGAACGCGGGGAGCACTTCGTCGAGAATGCCGGTGCGGCTACGATAGCCGTATGTATCGTAATAAGTGACGCGCACCAAGTCGCCGCGTTTGAGGCCCTCGAGCTTTTTTGAAAGTTCGAGGGCTTTTTCTTCCGTGAGTTCGCATTTGGGCTCAACAGAGATCTCTTGTTTGCGCACGAGCTCATAGTATCCCGTGAGGGCGGCAAAGGGCATAAACTGCGCGGCGCGGTTGGCGCGAACGGCACCGTTGGCGGTGAGCCTGGGGTCGGCGGCGCGACGTCTTCCCTCGGGGTCCGCCAGGCGTTCAAAAGGTGTCGGCGGCCGCATCGGCTGTTGTTGGGCCTTAGGCACGATGTCCTCCTACCTGATCGTTGCGTTCGCGTGCGGTGGCGCCGGCGGTAAAGCTTAATCCCTTGACCAGGGCGTTCTTGCCGTACTTGCCCTTCACGGCCAGAACGGCGCGGGCCAGGTCGCGCTCGCGTTCATCGGCCTTAACATCGCTGAACAGATCGATGGTGGCAAATTCCTCGGGCATGAGGTTGCCAAATCCCAGGTTGATGCGCTTGACCGGCCGTTTGGGATCGACGGTCTGCGCCCAGAGCTCATCGAAATAGCCCATGATCTTCTTAAACGAATTGGTGCGCTCGGGCAGCTTGCGCGAAGCGTTAGAGTGCGCAAAGAGCGCGGCATAGCCGCCACGCGGTTTGCCGCCATGCTCTCCCACAAAGATGCCATCGATTGCCTGCGCCTCACGTACCAGACGGCGTCGTTCGTCATCGCGCTGGACGGGCTTGGGTGCACGGGGTGCGAGCTCGGGGCCGGCGGTTGCGGCGGGTTCGATGCTCGACGTGCTCGAACGCAAATGTCCGCATCCGTCCACATATTGCGCTGTGCCGCTGGCGTCGAGGCGGCGTATGTCGGCGCGCTCGCTCGCGTAGCCTACAAAGAGCGAGATGCTGTCGCAGACCACGTGCTTATCGACCAAGTCCAGTACGGCGTTGTCGACCATCTCGCGCAAGACGGTGTAGGCCTGCTCGTAGGCATAACCCTTCGAGAGCACTTGTCCTGTGGTGGTTGAAGTTGCCTGCGGGCGATAGGCCTGAATATCGGCGATAGTTGTCGGCTCGCGCCCAAAGGCGTGGTCGATAAGATACTCGGCATTGACGCCGAGCTCGTCGTAGAGCAGGTTTTCGTCGAGCGCGGCGACACCCATCAGATCGTATACCCCGTACTTTTCGAGGCGATCTGCCACGCCGGGGCCGATACCCCAGATATCGGTGATGGGGCGATGGGGCCAGATCTCCTTGCGAAAGGTCTCGTCGTCGAGTATACCGATGCGGCTGGGTACGTGCTTAGCGGTAATGTCGAGCGCCACCTTGGCCTGGAATAGGTTGGGGCCGATGCCGACTGTCGCCGTGATGCCGGTGCGCGCGAGGACCTCATCGCGCAGCATGCAGGCAAAGCTTTTGACATTGGTATGGTAGAGCTCTAGATAGGGTGTCACGTCGATAAAGCACTCGTCAATTGAGTAGACGTGAACGTCTTGCGGACTGACGTATTCCAGGTAGATACCGTAGATCTGCGCCGACACCTCCATGTAGTGCTGCATGCGCGGTACGGCCTTGATGTAGTCGATGCCGTCGGGAATCTCAAACAGGCGACAGCGGTTGTGTATCCCGAGGTCTTTCATGGCCTGGGTAATGGCGAGGCAGATGGTCGTACGCCCGCGTGATTCGTCGGCAACGACCAGATGGGTGGTGAGCGGATCGAGCCCGCGGTCGACGCACTCGACGCTGGCGTAAAACGTCTTGAGGTCGATGCAGATATAGGTGTGACGCCCGTGCCCCACGCGTTCTCCCATCAGACACATGTTCTTATCGAATACATGTTCGATAATACCCGCTCGTCCGGACATCGTCAAAACCTGCCAAAAAGGGACAGGTTTATTTTGGTAGGTAAAACGCTTGACCGACCAAAACAAACCTGTCCCTTTTTGGCAGGTATGGTCGGGCGGTTGCATCGGGTTTTAACGCAGCTCTAAAGAGCGCGAAACAGCTCGGAAAACCTCTCTTCGTAGCATGAGCCTAACGATCGATACCACCATAAAGCACGGAAGGGTTGTGGGGATAATGGTCAACTATGGGTTTGGTATGCCTACGCGCCTTGTTACGGATGGAGACGTGGCTCGCTGGTGTGGACGATTGGTCGCTCACTACGGCGGCACCAAGGCGCTGGTGGTGCTGGGTGGCGACAAACATACGCGCGATGAGCTTGTCTCGGCGGCGCTCGGCTCGCTTGACCGAGCTCTGCTCGAGCGCGTGCTTTTTCGTTGCGGCTCGGTTGAGGGCGACGGGGGAGACGAGCTGATCGACGAGGCCGTGGCCCTGGCGACCGACGAAGGCGTGGACTTTGTCCTGGCGATCGGCGATGCCGATACTGCAGGCTTTGCGCGCGAACTCGCGCGTCGCATGGCGGCGCTCGATGCCGGCGAAGACGGTTTTGTCCCTTATGGATGTATTGTCTCGGAGGGCAAAGTGCCTGCTGTCGTGGGGGCCGGTGAGGTTCCCGTTTTTGCCATTATCGCTCCCGAACTGCTTGAGGGCATTGGGTCTCCTCTGCGTGAGTTGCTAGGCAGCGTGTGCGCCGCGGCCTAATGTCTGCCATAAAGAGATGGGCTATTTTTGGTAGGTAAAGCGTTTGACCTGCCAAAATAAACCTGTCCCTTTTTGGTCGGTCGCCGTTTGGGGGCGGATTGGCAACGCTCGCTGATTACGGTCTTGACCTGCGCTAGAATAGGGGCATCTGATTATCCGGGCGCATGGAGGTTTGCGCCCGTATGTTGAGGAGGACGTTATGGCAACTGTTGCCGCACCTATCGACGCTACGTCGACCGCCGCTTGGAAGGCGCTCGAGGCTCATCAGGAGAAGCTCGAGGCCGAAGGTATCGACCTCAAGGCCTGGTTCGCTGCCGATGCAGAGCGCGTGAACAAGCTGAGCTTTGACGCCGGTGACCTGCACTTCGACCTGTCCAAGAACCTGGTGACCGATGAGACCGTCAAGCTGTTGTGCGATCTTGCCCGCGAGGTGAAGCTCGAGGAGCGCCGCGATGCCATGTTCTCCGGCGAGCACATCAACACCACCGAGGACCGTGCCGTCCTGCACACCGCGCTGCGCCGCCCGGCAACCGAGAAGGGCCAGCTCATCGTCGACGGCCAGGACGTTGTCGCCGACGTGCACGAGGTCCTCGACCGCATGTACGCCTTTGCCGAGCGCGTGCGCTCCGGTGAGTGGAAGGGCGTTACCGGCAAGAAGATCGAGCATCTGGTGTCCATCGGCATCGGTGGCTCCGACTTGGGCCCGGTCATGGCCTACGAGGCTCTGCGCCCCTATGCCGACGCCGGTATCGACTGCCGCTATATCTCCAACATCGACCCCAACGACCAGGCCGAGAAGCTCAAGGGCCTCGATCCCGAGACCACGCTCGTGATCATCGTGTCCAAGACCTTTACCACGCTCGAGACCCTCACCAACGCCCGCGAGGTCAAGACCTGGATGCTCGAGCAGCTCAAGGCTCAGGGTGCCATCGACGGCTCTGATGAGCAGAACGCCGAGGCCGTGGCCAAGCACTTCGTTGCCGTTTCCACCGCACTCGACAAGGTCGAGGCCTTCGGCATCGACCCCGCCAACGCCTTCGGTTTCTGGAACTGGGTCGGCGGCCGCTATTCCGTCGACTCCGCCGTGGGTCTGTCGCTGATCGTCGTGCTCGGTCCCGAGCGCTTCCAGCAGTTCCTCGAGGGTTTCCACGCCATCGACGAGTACTTCTGCAATACCCCGCTCGAGAACAACGCCGTCGCGCTGATGGGCCTGCTCAACGTCTGGTACGTCAACTTCTTCGGTTCCAAGAGCCACGCCGTGCTGCCGTACTGCCAGTACCTGCACCGCTTCCCGGCCTACCTGCAGCAGCTCACCATGGAGTCCAACGGCAAGCACGTCCGCTGGGACGGCAGCGCCGTGACCTCCGACACCGGTGAGATCTTCTGGGGCGAGCCCGGCACCAACGGCCAGCACGCCTTCTACCAGCTGCTGCACCAGGGCACCGTGGTGGTCCCGGCCGACTTTATCGCCTTCGCCAACACTGCCAACCCCGCAACCGACAGCGGCCAGGATGTTCACGAGCTGTTCCTGGGCAACTTCCTGGCGCAGACCAAGGCACTCGCCTTTGGTAAGACGGCCGATGAGGTGCGCGCCGAGGGCACGCCCGAGCAGATCGTCCCGGCCCGCTGCTTTGAGGGCAACCGTCCGACGACCTCGATCTTCGGCGATACGTTGACCCCGTTCGCACTCGGCGAGCTCATCGCCCTGTACGAGCACATCACGTTTGTCGAGGGCACGGTCTGGGGCATCGACTCTTACGACCAGTGGGGCGTCGAGCTGGGCAAGCAGCTTGCCAAGCAGATTACCCCGGCCTTCCACGACGACGCCGCCAAGGCCGAGCAGGACGCTTCGACCCAGGCACTCATCGAGTTCTACCGCGCTCACCGCAAGTAGTCGCTGCTGTTAACGCATCGCGCCTTATAGCCAGGGGCCCGTATCCCATTGGATACGGGCCCCTTTGCTTTGCCGTGGCCCCGGGGCGCACGGCCTTTAAGGATCTTCGCCGGAGCGTCGCGTGCTGCGAGGGCCCTGCGTCTAGAGCTCGGCCTCCGCTTGGCCTCGCTGCGCCTCGGGCAGCTCCCCGTAGAGCGGATGGTCTTCGAGCCTAAAGCGCTCGACCTGTTCGGGAGTGTGGCCGCGCACAAAGAGCCACGAGCGATCGATCGGCGTCGCCATGAGCGTGCTGGGCAGTGCGTCGGCGCGGTCGGAAAACACCCGGGCGCTCTCGGGATCCTGGAACGCCAGCACCAGATGCGTGTCGCAGTTGCCCATGATGGAGCGTGCGCGTGCCTCGCCATAGAGCGCATCGAGCTGGTTGGTCGACTGCAGCAGCAGCGTTGCCCAGATGTTGCGGCTTCGGATAATCGAGAGCACGTTGTCGATCTGGGGGATCTGCAGATTTGCGAAGTCATCGAGCATAAAGCGCACGGGCACGGGCAGGCTGCCGTCGGGCTGCCTATCGGCTTCGCGAATGAGGCCCATAAATGCCTGCGTAATAAAGAGGCCGGTCAGCGGATCGAGATTGCGGTCAATATCGCTTACGGTTACAAACAGGGCGCAGGGGGTGTGTCCCATGGAGGCGAAGTCCACCTGATGGCACTCACGATAGAGCTGTGCCGCACCGTCGAATCCCAGGCACATGACCTTTTCGGCAAGGATGCCGACGATGCTCGCGTGCATGCGCTCGGCATTTTGCGTAATGGCGTAGCGCCGCCATAGCGAGAGGGCATAGCTTTGGGGGTCGGTCGTGATCAGATCGTCAAACAATCGGGCCGTGGCACCGTCCTGCAGGTGCTCGATCAGCTTGATGACTGAGCTGATCGTCTGCTCGTCGGCGGGTAGCTGTTCGGTGACGTAGGCGATAAGGCACGACAGCAGGTTTGCCGCCGCATGATCCCAAAAAGGCTGGTTGTTGTCCTCGATGGGGCAGATGGCCTTTGCCACCGAGAGGATGTCCTGCTGGTTGGGCCTGCCGTCCGCCTTGCGGCGAATGTGCCTCAGGGGGTTGTAGCCGCAGCGCTCGATGCCGGGCGCAAGGGCCGGGACGGTGTTGAGGTCGGCGAAGTTGAGACATTGCACGCGGCAACCGTGGGCTGCCAGCACGGGTCCCACTTCGCGACAGAGCGTGCCTTTGGTGTCGAGCACGATGTAGCTTGCGTTCATCTGCAGCAGGTTGGGCTTGAGGACGTTTCGGGTCTTGCCGGCTCCCGAGGGGCCGATCACAAGTGCGTTGTTGTTGAGTCCCGTTTGGCGGGTGTCGCAGGAAAGCGTTCGATCCTTGGCGAGGATGGTGGACGATGCGGACTCAGATGCGGCGAGGCGGCTGGCGAGGTTAGACATGGGCGATCTCCTTGGTGGTCGAGAGGATTTCGTGGGCAAAGCCGAGCTCGACGGCGCGCTCGGCCGAAAGGTAGGTGTCTTTTGCAGTGAGGGACTGGATGCGCTTGGGCGTGAGGCCGCTGCGGTCCGAGAGGATTTGCGTGAGGGTCTTGCGGGTCTGCATGAGACGCCGGCTGGTTTCCTGCAGCGCAAGTGCCGAGCCGCCTGCCCCCTGGGGGATCAGCGGGTCGTGAATCATGAGCTCTGCATGGGGCGCCATACGGCGATCGTCGCCGCCCATAAAGATCACGGCGCCCATGGACGCGGCGAATTCCAGGCAGACGGTGCGGATGGGGCACGATGCGAGGCGCATGGCGTCATAGATCGCAAGACCCGATCGCACGCTTCCGCCGGCGCTGGCGACAAATATGGTGATGGGGCGGCTGGGGTCGGTGGCATCGAGCAGGCGGATCTGCTGGCATAGGTCGTGGGCCATTGGGGTTTCGATGTTTCCCATGACGGAGAGCTCGCGACGGGCGAGCATCTCATCGTAAATGCTGGTGAGCGTGATACCTCGGGCGGATTCACGCATGGTGAGGGGGCTGATGATGGGGGAATGATTGGTGTCCATGAGGACTCCTTTCTGTTGGTTGTGTTGTGGAATAGGATTGTTGCCCGCGGAAAGGCTGGCGGGCTACAGGGTTCGTCCGAGCCTGAGATCGAGCTCGGTTGTGGGGCAGGCTGCCTGTTCGTGCGGCTCGCAAGCGCCAAGGGCTCCAAAGCGATGGAGCGTTGCGACGGGCGTGGTGTAGGCGAGCCGCAGCTGATGCTCGACAGGGGCACATCCGTCATTTTTGTAATGAGCCGCGTAGTACTGCGCGATGCTGGCGTTCATCTCGCTGCCATTGCGATGGCGCTCAAACTGGCGCCTGCAGGTCTCGATGATCTTTGCTACCGACTTGGGTGCCGTCGCGGGAACAAGGGCGAGATAGCCCTCAAATAGCTCGTTGATGCTCAGGAGGCACAGCAGGTCGATCAGCGTCCTTATGGCTGCTCCCTCGGCGGAAAAGTGCGCGGTCATGCGGTTATATTGGTTTCGGTCGACGATGGCCGCATGGGGTCTTGGAGTTTTCTGCCCTGTGGCCTCGGGCTTTTGCCGCGCCTGTGTATTGAGCTCGACGTTGCAGCGCTTGAGCCCGTCCAACGGAAGGAACAGTGCGGTGCGCAGGGTGTTCCGCTTGCTTTCGAGTTCATGACGCTCGTCGGGTTCCCATTCGAGCTTGAGTTTCGTGTCGAGTGCCGTAAGCATATGGGCTAGGCAGCCTACGGTAAGAACGTACGAATCGTTGTCGCGTTTTGGGGCATAGGGGTCTGTCAGCTTGCGAATGTTGGGGTCGCCCATGATCTTTGCGCAGCGCTTCAGCAGTTGAGGGTGGTCGTCCAAGATCGTCGCGAGCGGTAGCGACGCGTAGTTCTTGATGGTCGCGGCGGCAAAGGCGGCGTCATATTCGTTTGCATATGCTCGCTCAATGCGGGCATCCAGAATGCTTTTCTTATCGCCGTCTTCAGCGTGGTGGTTTGTCATAGCTTCTCCAATCGGTTGATGTTCGTGCTGTTTGTTGATGTGTTGGTTGTCGTGAGTGATGTGCTTGCCGTGGGTGATGTGCTGTCGTTGGGGTGCTATGCGGTTTTCAATGAGCCCGTGAGGCAGTTGCTGCAGAGGCGGGATGGAACGGCCCATGCAAGGCGGAAGGCATCGTGCTCAAAATCGAGACAGCAATGCCCTGGGTGCCTCACATGTGGCAGTTACCTCATTAAGTTGTCATTGCGTTTGGGGCTGTACTTTGCCGATCTTCTTTCTCTTACACGCTAAAAACTGAAACTTCATATGCTCGATCTACTTAAAACCGCAACGGCGGTCTTTTATCAACTTATATGTCGGAACGTGTCTTTGCAAGTACTTTTTTGCGTTTGTTTCAAATGGGGTGGTTTTGCAACCGTCACGCGCCACGCTATACGAACGTGCCCCGGCTCGGATAAGATGGTGCGATCGAGTTCTACCGCGCTCACCGCAAGTAGTCTTTGTTGCTGAGATAGGTCATGGCCGAAAGGGGCCCGTATCCGTTGGGATACGGGCCCCTTGCTATTTGAATGGGCATGAGGGTGTATTGAGGGGGGGGTGCCTGGCTGTCGGCATCCGCATGCGGCGCCATTTGCTGTCCGTAAATATACTTCTACGGCTAATTTCATACCACTTGCCGGAATGCGGACGCTGTCCTTGCATGTCGGGCGTAGATTGAACGTGGTTTTCGCGTGAAACCACGAATCGGTTGTCAGCCCTGAACAAGGAGGCCCAGCATGACGCTTGCCAAACCCATCAATAAATACATCGACTATATCGATGCCCCCGAGGACACGTTTGAGCAGTATGTTGAGAAGGCGCTAAAGTACAACTTTCGCTGCGTATTTGCGAACCTGCAGGAGTACGAGACGGGCCGCGCAATGCTCGAGGGCTCTGACATCATCCTTGCCGGCGCTATCGACTTTCCCCAGGGCACTATGACGCTTGAGGAGAAGCTTGCGAGGTTTGAGGAATACGCTGTGTGCGGCTTTACCGAGATTGACTACGTTTTGAATCAGGAGTCGGTCGAGAACCGCGATTTTGATGCCATCGAGCGCGAGATGACTGCCATTGCTGATTTTTGTCGCGCGCATGGCATCACTGACAAGGTGATCGTCGAGATGTGCAAGCTGGACGGCGACGATGCCGCCAAGCGTCGCGTCTGTGAGATTGCGCTGGAGGCTAAGCCGGGATTCCTTAAGACATCGACTGGCAGAAGCTTTGGCGGCGCTAAGCTCGAAGACGTGCGGCTGATGCACGAGGTGCTCGGCGATGCCGTGGCAATTAAGGCGGCGGGCGGTATCCATAATTACGAAGAGGCTTGTGCATTCATCGAGGCCGGCGCCAGCGCGTTGGGTGCATCGGCGGGCATCGCGATCGTCGAGGGTGCACCGACGGAGGAGCGTCGCTAGCAGACGTATTTGACCTGAGCGATAAAGCTTCACGACCACGCACCGTTCATGTTTGGGACAATATGACATTTTTCCCGTTGCAGACAGAGTCGCCGTGGGTGTTCTGTATGATGGCTCAGACAAGGTTGTTCAATGACGGGGAGGCATATATGGCTATCAAAGCCATCGCAATGGATATCGACGGTACGCTCACCAACGACCAAAAGGTCATCAGCCCGCGTACGCGCGAGAAGCTGCTCGCGGCGCAGGAGTCGGGCATTAAGCTCATCTTGGCTTCGGGCCGTCCCGCATGGGGACTGCACGCCTTGGCGCAGGAGCTCGACCTTCAAAACCATGACGGTCTGCTAGTTGCCTTTAATGGTGCGCATGTGGTCGACGCTCAGACCGATGAGGTCCTTTTTGACCAGGCCATGCCGGCTGACGAGCTGCACCGTCTGATTGATCATCTGCGCAATTTCGACGTGATCCCTATGATTTCGCTCGGTCGCGATCTGCATGTCGAGGATTCGTATCGCTGCATGATTACGCTGCCGGATGGCTCGCAGAAAAACATCGTCAAATACGAGCGCGATGCGTGCGACCTTAAGATCCGCGAGGTCGAGAGCTTGCATGAGGTCGCGGACGCTTATCCCGTGGACAAGCTGCTGACGGCGGGCGATCCGGCCTACCTGCAGGCGCATTACGAGGAGATGTATGCGCCCTTTACCCAGACGCTTTCGGGCATGTTTACGGCCGACTGGTACTTTGAGTACACGGCGCCTGGTATCGACAAGGCCCGCGCGCTCGAGGGCGCCCTGCCCAAGCTCGGTATCGATGCCAGCGAGGTCGTATCGTTTGGTGACGGCCAGAACGACAAGTCCATGATTGAGTGGGCCGGCACCGGTGTTGCCATGGGCAACGCGGTCGATGAGGTTAAGGCGGTAGCCCAGATGGTGACCGCCAATAACAACGAAGACGGTATTGCGGTGGCGTTGGATAAGCTGCTGGGTTAGAATCGCCGATAATGCATGGTTCGGGCGCCTGCTTACAGGCGCCCTTTTGTTAGGGAGGGTGCCGTGTCCGCATTTCCGTTTGACGCCGTTATCTTTGACATGGACGGCGTCATTGTCGATACCGAGTATTACTACCTGGGCGAGACTGCCGCGTTTGCCAAGGAGCTTGGGCTTAACCTGACTCAAGAGGAGTTGAACGGGCAGGTCGGTACCTCGCATCAGTTCTTCCTGCATATGCTGGTCGATTGGTTTGAGCGCGCCGGTAAGGGGCATTTATCTGGCGAGGAAGCGTTGGCCCGTTGGGACGAGTGGGCGCATAAGCGTCCGCGCGACTATCAGGCTTTGATTAACCCAGGCGCCGTGGATACGATTCGAGAGCTGCCGCGCCGCGGCGTTCGCGTGGCGCTTGCCAGCTCGTCTCCCATGGATAGCATCGAGGAAGTGCTCAATGCGTGCGGGCTGTCGGATGCCTTTGAGTATGTGGTGAGCGGCGAGCAGTTTAAGGAGAGCAAGCCCGAGCCCGACATCTACCTGCATGCGCTGGACCTGCTGGGACTTCCCGCGAATCGCTGCTGCTGCGTTGAGGATTCGGTGCCTGGTATCACTGCCGGCAAGCGAGCCGGCCTGACGGTCATTGCCAAGCGCGAGGAACGCTTCGGCTTTAGCCAAGATGCCGCGGACAAGATTATCGACCAGCTGCCGGAGCTGCTCACGCTTTCTTAGGAGCGCGTTAGTTGCGCGTTTTTCGGGTCAGATGAGTAAAAACCCGACATTTTGGTGCGGCAGCAAGCATACTTAATGCTAGTGCGGGCTTAAGGACTTGCTGAATGCCCTTGGGCCCGCATTAGACTTAATTGTGCTGGGAGAGGGTATATGCCACCGACTGAAGGGCTAGCTGACGGTAAAGCAGCGATACCGCTGTACCAACAGGTTATCGATATCATTAAAAACGAAATTAACTCCGGTGCCTACAAGGCGGGCGCGCGGATACCCAACGAATTCGAATTGGCTGAGAATTATAAAGTTGGCCGCGTTACCGTGCGACGCGCTATTGAGGAGCTCGTCCAGCAGGGCTATCTAACGAAGCGACAGGGGAAAGGCACGTTTGTCAATGCCCCCAAGCTTAAGCGCAAGATTCGCCAGAAGGATGACGTCCAGAGTTTTTCGGACGCATGCCGCGTTAACGGAATGGAGGCGGGGGCGCGCGTCATTTCGAGAAAGATACTGCCGGCGGATTCCACCGAAGCGCAGTTCTTTGGTGTTCCTGTTGGAACTGATTTGATTTGCGTTGAGCGTGTGCGTACTGCCGATGGGGTCCCCGTCATGCTCGAGAACAACATATACGTTTACGAGGACAACGCTTATCTATCAACGGCACCTCTATCTAACCAATCCATTTTTGAGCTCGTGCGCAACCGGACGGGCCGCACGCCCGCGTTTACCGACCCGTGCACGCTCGAGATCGCGTGCGCATCGCCCGAGGTCGCTCGGCTGTTGGCAGTTCCCGTTGGCGAACCCCTGTTTTATATGGAAGCCTTCTTTTTCGATGAGCAGCGGCGGCCGTTTATCATCGGTCGTCAGCGGATCGTTGGGTCTCGCTACGTTTTTGACATCTAGGATATTGCGAATGGAGACGCCCGGTGGATCATCTCACCTGGCGTCTCCATACCGTTCACGGCGCGAACGCAACCATTCAACCGTGTCGCGACAATCAGTTTGAAATAATCTTGATGACGAGAAAAGCTGCTGGTAATCTATAGAACGTCATAGAACGTTTGCTTTGTGCAAGCGTTGAGGCGAGATGCGATGCATTCTCGAGTTCTTTGGAGGTATCTATGTCAGATACGAAGGCGAAGAAGACAAACAGACGTTTTAAGTTCAAATTACCGCATGTCTATACGATCATGTTCTTGCTGATCGTTGTCTTTGCGGTCCTGACTTGGATCGTTCCCTCTGGTCAGTATCAGCGCAAGACGATTTCGACAGCGGCGGGCGAGCGTGAAGTCGCTGTTGCTGGAACCTATGAACAGGTCGATAAGAATTACACCGATTCCGAGACCGGCGAGACCATCAATCTGGGCCAGGATATCTTCGCGGTCCTGCAAGCGCCCACTAAGGGCATCCAGGAGGCTGCCGACGTCGTTGCGTTCGTCTTATTGATTGGCGGATCGTTCGCAATCATCACCAAGACCAACGCTTTGAATGCCGGCATGAGCCGTGTGATTAAAAAGCTCAAGAACAAGGACATCCTCATCATTCCCATCACGATGACGTTGCTGTCCATTTGCGGCACTACGTTTGGTATGTCTGAGGAAGCCCTGCCGTTCTATGCCATCTTCATTCCCATCATGATGGGCATCGGGTATGACTCGATGACGGCATTCATCATCTGCTTCCTTGGTCCTAACCTGGGATATTGTGCTTCGACCATCGACCCGTTTAATGTTTTGATCGCCCAAGGCATCATTGGTATCGAGGGCAATCCTCAACTGTGGCTGCGCGCCGTTTCTTGGGTCATCTTCACTGCCGTCGGTATCGCATGGGCCATGCGCTACGCCATGCGCGTCAAGAAAAACCCCGAGTCGTCCATTACGTACGAGGACGATAAGCTCAAGCGTATCGAGTTTTCCGTGACCGATGCTTCCTTCGAGGAAGAGTTCACTATCCGTCAGAAGCTCGTGCTTATCGATTTTGCTTGCGGTATGGGCATTATCGTCTGGGGTCTTGTTACCCAGGGTTGGTACATGAATGAGATTTCCGCCGTGTTCCTTGGCATGGGCTTGCTTGCCGGTATCCTGGGCGGTCTTGACCAGCAGACGATTGCTGAGGAGTTCGTTAAAGGTCTCGCCGACTTTGCGTACGCTGCCATCGTTATCGGTATCGCTCGCGGTATTCTGGTCATCGCCGAGGGCGGCATGATCATCGACACCATTCTCCAGGCGCTCGCTACTGCGCTCGCCGGTGCACCCGCCGCCGTCTACACCACGTTTATGTATATCGTCCTTGGCCTGCTCTCTTTGCTGGTTCCCTCGAGTTCTGGCCTGGCGGCGCTCACCATGCCCGTTATGGGCCCCCTGACCGAGCTCATGGGCCTCAATCCCGAGGCGGCCGTCACCGCGCTCCAGTTTGCCAACCAGACCATCAACACCATCAGCCCCGTGGCGGGCATGACGGTCGCCGGTCTTGCCGTGGCTAGGATTTCGTTTGGCCAATGGTGGAAGACCATTTGGAAGTTCTTCATCTTCATGGTCGTGTTTGGATTGGTCATTACTGCCATTTCCGGCATGCTTCCGGCGTAGGTGGTTGTGATGTCTGATCGTTTGACGGTCCTGACGTCTAAGAGCGTCTTTACCGGTACGGGGGACCTGCCGTTTGAAGGTTTCGTAGCGGTCCGTGGCAATCGAATTGAGGCTGTTGGCGCCAAGTGTGAGGTAGCTTCGTATTTGACCCAGGCGGACGAGGTAGTTGACCTGGGCGACCGCACTGTCATGCCCGGCCTGATCGATGTGCATACCTTCTATACAGGTTGGGCGCTGCGGACGTTGGGGTCTGATCTGTCCGGCATCGCTGATGCCAAAGAGGCTGTGTCGCTCTTGCGTGCATGGAAAGAAGATCATCCGGATTGCGCGGCGGCTTTTGGCCACAACCTACCCGAAACGTTGGCATCGGATGCCGAGAACGCAAATACGGCAGCTGTGTTTGACGATTGTTTTGGCGATATCCCTGTCGTCTGCTTTACACCGGGAGCGGAGACCTGCGTTCTCAATGCTGCCGCCAGTGCGCGATACGGCTTTACACCCCAGGCGTGCTATGCCGAGAAGATCTGGCGCATGATGAGCGATTTCCTCGCGCTGCCCGAGGTGCGTGCCGGGTATTCGGACTACATGAGCATGCTTAACGAGCGCGGCGTTACCGCCATCAAGGAGATGGCGTTTGATGACTACTACGGCTTTGCCGACGAAATGGCTCGCCGTGAGGAATCTGGTGAGCTGACGGTTCGCGTCTCTATGATGTCGCAGCCGGTGGGTGCCGGTGCAAATCTGGCATATGCCCGCGAGGCACGAGAGCGCTTCCGGGGACCGTTCGTTCGTTTTTCCGGCTTCAACCGTATGACCGATCGCGGTGTATGGGCGGGGCTTGCCGAGATGATTGACCCCTATGAAGACACGGCCGATGCGGGCGCTGCCGGCAAGACGGTCGTCGAGGAGCCAGAGTGGGATCTGATTGAGAGCGAGCTGCGTGCAATTGATGCTGACGGCTTCCGATATTCCTTGCATTGCCAGGGCGATGGCGCCGTTCGTCGCACCGTGGCGCTCTATGCCTCGCTGCCTCGAGACGAGCATGGACGGATGCTTCGCCGCCATGCGATTACCGATCTCGAGAACTCTGACCCGACCGATCTTGTCGAGTTTGGCAAGTTAGGTGGAATTTGCGAGGTCTATCCGCAGATTCTGACGCTGGACCGGCGTGAGGATTGCCTGTCGATGATGCGTCGACAAATTGGCGAGACGCGACTTTTGCACAGCTGGAATCGCCGCGGCATGGAAGATTCCGGATGCACAGTGTGCTGTGGAACGGATTTGCCGCTGCTGATTCCGAGCCTGGGCGAGTCAATCTACAGTGCGTGCGGCGGATACTTCGACGACGGACTGCCCGTGAATGAGGTCAACGCGCTGACGCTTGTCGAGCTCTTGCGCGCTTGGACTGCCGGGGGCGCGTACGACCTGATGCGCGAAGACGAGCTGGGTACACTCGAGGTCGGCAAGCTTGCCGATATCTGCGTGCTCGATCGGGATGTGTTTGACCTCGATTATCGCGACGCACGCGATCTTGCGGTTGATATGACGATGTCGGACGGACAAATCGTGTTTGATCGAAATAAGGAGGCATAAGATGCCTGAATCCAAACCGACGCTGCGCCGCGAGCAGATTGCGGGCATGAATATCCACTACATCATGTGGTCGCTCGATTACTTCCTTGATGTGCAGCAGCGTTTGGGCTTTGAGTCCATTGAGCTGTGGTGTGCAGAGCCGCATGTGACGCTCGACCATACGGGCTACTTTGAGGCTGAGGTCCTGGCGAAAAAGGCTGCAGACCGTGGGCTTAGGTATCGCACTCTGTGCCCCGAGAATGTTGTCTATCCTTGGCAGTACTGCGCACGCAAACCGCTGCATGAACAGCGCAGCCTGGCGTACTTTAAGCACGGCATTGAGCTTGCCGAGGTACTTGGGTGCGACCGTATGTCCGTCAACTCGGGCTGGGGCGACTGGGACGAGGACCGCGAGGAAGCCTGGAAGCGCAGCCGCGAGCACTTGTCCATTCTGGCGGAGTATGCTGGTGAGCACGGTCTGGTGCTTACGATGGAAAGCCTGCGCCCCGAGGAGAGCAACCTTGTGACGACGGTTTCCGATGCGAAGCGCATGATTGACGAGGTCGCGAGTCCGTACTTACAGCCCATGGTTGATACAACCGCGATGGGCGTTGCAGGCGAGACGCTCGAGGACTGGTTTGCTGCCTTTGGTGATGGGGCAATTCACGAGATGCACTTTATCGACGGTGACCCGTATGGCCATCTGGTGTGGGGCGATGGCAAGCACGATATGGACGCCTTCGTCGCCACACTCAACGCCCATGGTTTCGACGGCATGCTGGGCCAGGAAATCACGGACGGTCGTTACTACGATGACCCGGCGGCGGCAGATGCCAAGAACATGGCCGCATTCGAGAAATATCTGATTGACTAAACCAACTATCGGCTACGCAACCAACGTCATTGATTGCGGGCCAAACAAGAAAGGAACTGGATATGAACGCACATGATCTGATCAAAGAGGCAATTGCCGAGAAGGGCAAGTTCGACAGCGTCTACTGGATTGCTTGCGGTGGCTCCATGATCGATTTGATCCCGGCTCATGAGCTTCTGCAGCGCGAGGCAACCACCTTCACTTCGTATATCTATACGGCTCGCGAGTTTGATATCATGCGTCCGCGTCGTCTGGGCGAGAAGTCCCTGGTCATCGCCTGTAGCCACAGTGGCAACACCCCCGAGGTCGTCGAGGGCTGCGAGATTGCCCTTGCTGCCGGCGCTACGGTGATCGCCCAGACCGATAACGCTGGATCCAAGATTGACTCCGGCAAGTGGACCACGTGGGTCTACCCGTGGGGCGAGGGCGTGCCGCAGGCCGAGGTCCCCGCTGGTATTTCGCTGTCGCTTGCGGCAGAGCTGCTCGATCAGCAGGAGGGCTACGCCGATCTTGCCGATATGTATGCCGGTATTGCCGAGATGGATAAGATTCTTCCCCCGGCACGCGAGAAGGTAAATGCCGAGCTGGGTGATCGCTTTGCCAAGCTTTGCCAGGAGCACGAGTTCTTCTATATTCTGGGCAGCGGTCCCAACTTTAGCCAGACCTACGGTTTCGCTATCTGCTCTCTTATGGAGATGCAGTGGCAGCACTGCAGCTACATCCACTCTGCCGAGTACTTCCATGGCCCCTTCGAGGCTACTCAGGATGGCGTTTTTTACTTCCTGCAGATGGGCTCCAGCGAGTGCCGTGCTATGGACGAGCGCGCCCTGGCGTTCCTTAAGACGCATACCGATACGCTGATGGTGCTCGATGCCAAGGAGTACGGTATGGAAGCCGTGCCGGCGAGCGTCCGCGCCTATCTGGACCCGGTGCTGTTCTACGCTATGAACTGCGAACTGCGTGCTGCGCGCGGCAAGGTGTTTGATCACGATCCCGATTTCCGCCGCTACATGGGCGTCGTCGAGTACTAGAAGGGACAAAGACCATGGCATTTAACGTTAACGCGCTCGGATTTGGCGACAACGTCGTCGATCGCTACGAGCATATCCATACCATGTATCCTGGCGGCAATGCGGTGAACTTCGCCGTTTATGCCAAGAAATGCGGTGCCGCACGCTCCTCATACATGGGCATTTTTGGCAATGACGCCGCCGCCGAGCATGTCATTGCAAGCCTCGAGGATGAGGGTATCGAGCTTGACAAGTGCGAGCAGATGATTGGCGAGAACGGAGCGGCTCGCGTGACCGTCGTTGACGGTGACCGTGTCTTCCTTGGCTCCAACGAGGGCGGTATCCGTGGCGATGCGCGCTATGTCCTCGATCGCTTTGACCTTGCGTACATGAAGCAGTTCGATGTGGTTCATTCGGGCAACTATTGCTTTACCGAGCGCGAGCTGCCCAAGCTGAAGGCTGCGGGCGTCACGGTCTCTTTTGACTTTTCGGACGACTCCACCGACGAGTACTACGAGCAGATTGCGCCCTACGTCGATTTCGCTTTCTTTAGTGCGGCGGATGCCGCGAGTGAGGACGAGATTCGCGAGCGTCTGGCATGGGTGAAGGGCTTGGGTCCGCGTTTTGTGTCGGCTACGGCGGGCGCCGAGGGCTGCATTGCTTACGACGGCGAGCGTTATTACCGCCAGCTGGCTAAACCGGTAACGGACATGAAGGACACCATGGGGGCGGGCGACTCGTTCCTCACCTCGTTTTTGATGTGCTATCTCGATTCCGCCAAGCGTGGTGAGGACGGCGCCGAGGCCATCGAGCGCGCGCTCGACTTTGCTGCCGGGTTTGCCTCGACCGTGTGCGGCATGGAAGGATCTTGGGGCCACGGAGCACCAATCGTCGAATAGCTTAAGAAAGCGTACGACGGTCTGGCTATGAGGCCTTGGACAGCCGACGCAAAACAATAAGCGAAACGCGAAAAGGGGGCTCGCCATGTGGTGGGCCCCCTTTTGAACATTGGAGAAGACCATGGGTATTAAAGCGTGCGCAGCTGGTTTTTGCTGTGCGGACGTCTATCAAAACATCGGCGTATTCTATCCGACTGGTAATGGCATTGACTGGGGTATCCATCTTGCACGAATGGGCGTTTCGGTATCCGCCGTGTCGGTTGTCGGCAAGGACGAGTACGGAGACAAGATGAGAGAGGCGCTGGCCGCTGAGGGGTTCGATATCTCACATCTGCGGGTGGAGGATGGCGACACCTCGGTGATGCTCATGGCGTTGAAAGACGGCGTCGATCGCGTACATCTCGAGGCAATCGATGGCGTAATGGAGACATATCGACCGAGTGAAGACGACCGGGCGTTTATTCTAGAGCATGACATCATTCATACTGACCTGTTTGGCAATTGTTTGGACCTCTTGCCCGAATGGCATGATGCGGGCAAGACGGTGGTAATGGACTTCTCGGTGTTCAGCCAGGATCCCGAATATGCCTGCGAGAATCATTTCCCCTACGTTGACTACGCATTTATGTCGTTTGAAGAGGACACTCCGGAGCTGCGAGACTGGGTGCGCCACGTGCAGGAATTGGGACCGCGCGTTGCGGTCGCCACGCTTGGCGAGAAGGGAAGCATTGCCTATGACGGTGAGCGCTTCTATGAGTGCGGGATCGTACCGGCGGAGAAGGTCGTTAACACCGTGGGCGCCGGCGACTCGTATATTGCCGGGTTTACCAAGGGCGTGATCGATGGCCTTGATATTCCGGCGTGTATGAAGGCGGGCGCCGAGCTGTCGTCCCGAGTGATTGGTTCGTTTGAGCCGTACTAGGGTCAAATGCCTGGAAAGGAGTACGAAGTGGTTATCGACATGTTGGTTCAGCCCATGCTCTACGGCGAGATCTGTACGCCGGGTGATGAGCCTGATGGATTCGGTTTTTGGTCACGAGAATTTGGTATGGGGCATATGGGTCCCATGGATTGGGACGAGCTTCAAGTTGAGATGGATGTCTGCGATGTGCAGAAGAGCTTGCTCATGCCGCTCGATGTAACCACGGCATGCGGAGGACATTTTGGCACCAATGACCAGATTGCCATGCTGGTTGCCGCGCATCCCGATCGTCTGTGGGGATTTGCGAGCGTAGATCCGCGGGTGAGCAGTGCCGCAGGCGAATTGGAGCGCGCCTTTACCGAGCTGGGGGCAAAGGGGCTTTGCCTGCATCCGGCAAAGCAAGGTTTTGACCCCGATGATGCTGTGGCTGAGCCGCTTTACGAGCTGTGCGGGCGCTATAACAAGCCGGTGGTTTTCCATGCCGGTATGTCTTGGGAGCCGGGCGCAGAGCTCTCGCGCAGTAACCCGCTTGCATTTGAGCACACAATCGCAACGCATCCAAATGTGCGTTTTAGTTTGACCCACTTTGGCTGGCCCTGGGTGCGCGAGACCGTGGCGATGCTGCTCAAGTATCCCAACTGCTACACGGACACCTCTATCACTTACATCGATTCGCCCGAGGAGATGATGCAGCGTCTTTTCACGGTCGATATGGGGCCGCTGTGGTATGAGCGCGCGCTATCGCATCAAGTGATGTTCGCCAGCAATACGCCGCGTTTCCGTGCGTTCAAACTCAAGCGGGCGCTCGATACCGTGTCCATGCGCGATGATGCGCGAGAAAGGCTCTACTGGGGTAATGCCCTGCGTTTTCTTGAAGGGGATGAGTGAACATGGTGACGCTCGAGACATTGAGCTATCTATCGACTGCTCCGGACCAGTTCATCGATATTACCGAGGACGTGCACGCTGCCATCGAACGCAGCTCGGTGACGAATGGCTTGGCAGCAATTATTTTGTCGCATACGACCTGTGGAATCGTGGTAAACGAGGGACTGCCCTGCGTGGAGACGGATCTTATGGAGACGCTTGATCGCATCGCCCCGCTCGATGCCCCCTATGCGCATGCACACTTCCTGCCGAGCTATGGAGCCACCGGCAACAACTCCTGTGGGCATATCAAGAGCATGATTTGTGGAAACAGTTGCTTCTTTCCCGTCCAAGATGGCCACATCGTGTGTGGAGGTGCCCAGAACATCTATCTTGCGGAGTTTGACGGTCCGCAGAAGCGAAAAGTGTACGTCGAAGTGCTGGGGGAGTAACGTTCCTGCAATAACCCTATGAAGGAGCATGTTATGTCGTTTCTAACCTCGATGTTCGAGACCGAAAAGCCGGTGATCGGAATGCTGCACCTGCGTCCTCTGCCGGGCGATCCACTGTATTACCCGGGCGGAAGCGTGTCGCAGGTCGTGGAAGCCGCCAAGCGCGATCTCGAGGCGTTGCAGCAGGGCGGTGTCGATGGCATTTTGATTACCAATGAGCTCTCGATGCCCTACGAGCAGCACGTTTCTCCCTCAACCCTTGCATCGATGGGCTATATAATCGGGGCTCTATCCCATGATCTGTCGACTCCTTGGGGAGCTGAGGCTATTTACGATGGTGATGCCACAATCGAGCTGTGCGCTGCCGTAGATGCGCAGTTCACACGCTGCAATTTTTGCGGTGCCTGGGCCGGTGATCTCGGGCTAATAAACCGAGATTTCGCTCACACCATGCGTCGCAAGGCGGCATTGCGCTTGGACGACCTCAAGCTTTTTCACTTCATTACGAGCGAGGGGGAGGTTTATCTCAACGACCGCACGACTTCGGACATTGCCGATTCACTTCTCTTTAATTGCCTACCGGATGCAATGGTCATCGGCGGCTCGGCTGCCGGTCGTGGCGCTTCGGGCGAACTTGCCGATGAGGTCCGCGAGCGTGTTGGCCGAGTACCTGTGGTATGTGGCACCGGTTGTCGCGAAAATACCGTGACTGACGTATTTGCTCACTACGATGGCGCGTTTGTCGGCACGTGCTTAAAGCGCGATGGAAAGCTGGATGCCCCGGTTGATGTTGAGCGGGTGGTCCGTTTTATGGCTGCCGCTCGTACGGCGCGAGGGGAGTAGGCGCTCATGGCGTTCTATCTGGGTATTGATATTGGGACAAGCGCCTCTAAAGGCGTTTTAATCGATGATCGATGCAACATCGTTTGCCAAGCCTCTTGTGGACACGAGACGGACAACCCGCGTGACGGATGGTACCAGCATGATGCGGAGGCAGTTTGGTGGGGTGATTTTTGTCGCTTGTCGCGCGAGCTGGTGGTGCGATCGGGGGTTAACGCGGCGCAGATCGGATGCGTGGGCCTTTCCGCATTGGGTTGCGACTGCGTGCCGGTCGATACCGAGTGCAACGCGCTGGCGCCCGCGATTTTGTATGGAGTCGATGCACGTTCGAAGCCGCAGATTGACGAGATTCTTTCCGAATATGGGTCAGACCGCGCACGCGAGCTTTTCGGGCACGATCCCTGTTCGTCAGATATTGCTCCCAAGATCTTGTGGTTTAAGGAGAATATGCCCGAGATGCATGAACGTGCCGCGAAGTTCCTGACGGCGTCATCGTTTCTGTGCGCGAAGTTGACGGGGCGTTTTACGGTGGACCGTTATTTGGCGGAGGATTTTCTTCCCCTCTACGACCGCTACACTTGGAAGGTTGATGCTCGGGAATGTGCTCGTTTCTGCCGGCCTGACCAGATGGCGGAGGTAATGTCGGCTACCGATATTGCCGGGGTGATTACGCAGCGCGCGGCTGAGGCGACGGGGCTCGCGGCAGGGACACCTGTCTTAGTGGGAACGGGCGACTCTGGTGCCGAGGCCATTTCGACGGGTGTATTCCGTCCTGGCGATATGATGGTTCAGTTGGGGAGCACGGCGTATTTCATCTACCTAGCTGATCATATGGTCGATGATGCCCGCCTGTGGCCAGGGACGTTTATCATTCCCGGAACTTACGGGATCTGCGCGGGGACCAATACGGCGGGTGCACTCACATCGTGGTTGCGCCAAGAGCTGTATCGTGACGCCGTAGAGGCCGAGGGCCACGGTGGCCCCGATGCATATTCGGTTATGGCGCATGATGCCGCCGGTGTGGCGCCGGGTGCCGATGGGCTCCTGTGTCTGCCGTACTTTGCGGGGGAGCGTACTCCGCTCAACGATCCCGAGGCGCGTGGCGTCTTCTTTGGCCTGACCGGAAGGCATACGAGAGCCCATATGGTTCGTGCCGCCTTGGAAGGCGTCGCGTATACCGTTGCATCCCATGTCGACATTATCGAGCGAGAGCATGGACTGTCAATTGGGCGCATTATGCTTGTCGGAGGTGGAACCAAGAATCCAGTTTGGATGCAAGCTATCGCCGACGTATGCGGACGCGAGGTCTCGGTTGCCAAGGTTACGGTGGGTGCATGCTTCGGTGATGCCATCATGGCAGCTCTCGCAGGTGGCGCCTATGCATCATGGGATGAACTCGCCCGAGTCCTTGGCGTTGCGCAAACAATCGTGCCCGATATGACTGCCCACGAGTTATATGCGTCGCGCCGTCATATCTTTGATGAATTGTATGCACGCAACCGTGATCTCATGCACGAATTGGTGTAATGCTGCCGAATTGTACTGCCTTCCAAAATAGGGACTGCGTTGTGCGATGCGCATGTCCCTTGGCATTTTTGCCCACAGGGGTTAGCGAAGGCCAAAAATAGAGTGCGCATTTGCTAAAACTGCCGATTCGATGCGCTTTGCGTCACAATTTTTGAGCGAGGCGATGCGCATCGAGGTCCTTGTGAGCGATTTGATGAGCGACTGCGCGCTTGTTTCTGTGTTTGCTTCGGCTGGGGCGTCGGTCTCGAGCAGTAAACGATCGAGCGGAATCTGTCGTACGTATTCGCGTCCTCGCTTAGACGCGAGCATGCGTTCGTTGACAGAAAAATAGCAGCCCGCATTACGCGCGCGGACGAGTTCATCCGAAGTACCGCTAAACCAGTGGAAGATGATAGCGGGGGAGTCGGGGTTTGGGATGAGTAGACCATGCGATTCGAGGACGTCCAGTACGGCTCCTGCCGAACGAACGGCGTGAATTGATATCACGCGCCCGGCAAGAGGACACTGCACGAGCGCATCGCAGAGCCGGTCAAGTGCCTGTATTTGCAGCGGTTCGCTTCCGGCAAAGCGCGCGGAAAAGTCGAGTCCGACTTCGCCGATATAGCGCTCTTGGGCAGCAACTTTGCAAAGCAGATTGACTTCGGCAGGACCGCAGCGGCCGTCGGCGAGCCACCAGGGATGGAGGCCAACGCCCGCGATAATGTTTGGGTAACGGCTGGCCCGCTTTTTTGCCGCCGCGAAGTCGCGTGGGTCGACCCCGCAATCAAAGACCCCCAGCCCTATAGCCGCAGTTTCGTCGGCAACAGCATTCGGGTAAGCCATCAAATCAAGATGGCAGTGTGCATCAATTAACCGGGGCTCCATCTCGGCGCGCTCCGCTAGTCCAGGCGCTGGCCATCGGCGCGCACGTGCTCGGTGCCGCGCCCACTGATCTGGCGGATAACCTCGCCGGCAATCATCTGACCCATGATGGGCGGCATAAAGCTGGCGGTTCCCAGCTCGGTACGCTCATGGATATTGGAAGGGTCGCGGGGCTGTGTCTTAACCGATTCCTCGCAGCTAAACAATACATGTAGGCTCTTGATTCCGCGCTTCTTACATTCTTTGCGCATAATGCGGCTCATGGGGTCACGTACCGTATCGAAGATGTCGGCAAAGCGGAGGCACTCGGGATGGAGCTTGTTGGCCCCGCCCATGGAGCTAACCAAACGAATGTCGTGGTCCTGAGCATATTTGGCAATGGTGAGCTTGGCCGAGATGGTGTCGATGGCGTCGACGACGTAGTCGAGCTTGCCGCCCGTCTGCTCAAAAACGCCCGAAAAGAATTCGTCGATGTTGTCGCTCAACAGGTATTCGGTACGCTTGATGACGGTAGCGGCGGGATTGATATCGCGAATCATGGCTTCCATCACGTCCACCTTGCGCTTGCCGACGGTGCTGTGAAAGGCGATGGCCTGGCGATTGATATTGCTGGGCGCGATGATGTCCTTGTCCAGAATGACGAAATGACCGATGCCGCCGCGGGCGAGTGCCTCGCAGCAATTGGAGCCCACACCTCCGCAGCCGAGCACCAGCACCGTAGCATCGGCGAGCTTATCGAGTGCCTCGCGGCCCATGATGATCTCGAGCTTGGTGTCGCGTGTCTCGATAGCGGCTGCGGCAGCGGTTTCGGTCATAAATATCCTCCGATGGGGAAGCGAGTCGTGTTTTAGCTATCGCCATTATAGGTATTATTGCGATGGTTGATTTCCGATCTCAACCGAACACATTGAGCTGACGGCACGCTCCCGCAGTTAACCGAACGCCCCCGAGGTCCTATCCGGGACCCGGGGGCGCCATTTTCCCAGTTGAAGGAATGGTGGAGATGTGTTTCGATGGGTCCGGTGGCCATGCCCCGCCCGCCGCCCGGCACCTCTTCCCAGACTCAGCCGGACGGTCGGTCCGTCTATTCCGTTTTTTCTCCTAGGCTAGGCCAGCGGGGCATCGCCCCTCTCTGCGCGCGCCC